>JAAZDH010000077.1 GCA_012512865.1 Clostridiaceae bacterium
CCATTTTATTTATATAAGCAATACGCGGAACATGATATTTGTCAGCTTGCCTCCACACGGTTTCGGTTTGCGGTTCAACCCCGCCTTTCGCACAAAAAAGCGTTACCGCACCGTCAAGGACGCGAAGAGATCTTTCAACTTCTACCGTAAAGTCAACGTGCCCCGGCGTATCTATAATATTTATTCTTTTTCCCTTCCATTCGGCGGTAGTTGCTGCGGAAGTAATTGTTATACCCCTCTCCTGCTCTTGCTCCATCCAGTCCATGGCAGCAGTGCCTTCATGGACTTCACCCATTTTACGGAGCCTTCCGGCATAAAACAATATCCGCTCGGTTGTTGTAGTTTTTCCTGCATCTATATGGGCCATGATTCCTATATTTCTAATATCTTCTAAATTGTAGCGCCTGGGCATCCCTTCTCTTCCCTCCTTTCCCTTAACAATGTTCCAGGTTGCTTAATTTCAAATTACTATTTTAAATGCTAATTTAATAACTTAACCTTAAATTACATAACCTGGATGGCACGTTTCACATTAATAACAGTATTTTTACTTCGATCTATTTCAATTAGCAGTTTTCAAAATATTTTTTCCTTGCAGGGAATTATTCCTACCACCTGTAATGGGCAAATGCCCTGTTTGCTTCGGCCATCTTATGGGTGTCTTCCTTCTTCTTAAACGCTCCGCCCACACCGTTGGCAGCATCCATGATTTCCGCCGCCAACCTTTCTTTCATTGTTCGTTCTCCCCTTAGCCGTGCATAATTCACCAGCCACCTTATACCCAAAGCTTGCCTTCTTTCCGGGCGTACTTCAACAGGAACCTGGTAGGTCGCTCCTCCTACCCTCCTGGCCTTTACTTCCAGCACGGGCATTACATTGTTCAAGGCCTGGTAAAAAACTTCCTTGGGGTCTTTGCCTGTTTTCTCCTTTATTATATCAAAAGCCCCGTAGCAAATCTTTTGCGCAATCCCTTTCTTTCCATCCAGCATGATTTTGTTTATTAGTTTTGTTATAACCGCATCATTATATATAGGATCAGGCAAAACTTCTCTTCTTGGTACATGTCCTTTCCTTGGCACTTTCCTTCCCTCCTTCCGGTTAATATTATCTTCTTCCTGGTACTCGCCGTTTTTCCGGCGTCAGTGCCACTTGTTTTTTTACAGGAATCCTGGCTACTTATCTTAACTATTTGCCTGCAGCACTCTTTGGTTTCTTGGCGCCATACTTGGAGCGTCCCTGCATCCTGTTTGCAACTCCTGCAGTATCAAGGGTCCCGCGGATAACATGATACCTTACTCCCGGCAGGTCTTTTACTCTTCCGCCCCTGATAAGAACAACACTGTGCTCCTGCAAATTATGGCCTATTCCGGGAATATAAGCTGTAACCTCGATTCCGTTCGACAGCCTCACCCTTGCAACCTTCCTCAGGGCAGAATTAGGCTTCTTTGGCGTAGTTGTTTTTACTACGGTACATACACCCCTTTTTTGAGAACAATGTATTTCAATAGGTTTCTTCTTAAGGGAATTAAACCCTTTTTGCATTGCAGGTGACGTTGATTTTTTCTTTATGGCTTTTCTTCCCTTTCTTACCAGTTGGTTAAATGTAGGCATTAATCCACCTCCTTCTATCCTGGTTTGCAGCTAATTTACGGGTTTGCAGCCAGTTTACAGCTTTGCAGCCCGTTTATAACTTTGCAGTTGATTCATAACCTTGCTTTTTATATTATTTAACATTATTTATTATACAAATTTATTGCCTTGCTTTTTATTACACTTCTAATTCTACTTCTCTAATTTTTTCTATTTCTCTAATTTTTATTGCCTTAATTCCTGGTATTAGATTTACGTAATTTAAACCTGCATTACTTAAGAACGCAAACGACCGAAGCGCCCACATCAATGTTGCATGCCTTGCCTAACTCCTTCATCCCCTCTGCATAAATAACTTCTATTGAATCCCTCTCGCAAATATCCAAAACTTCTTTTATAAGCCTTTCATCAGCGTCCCTTGCAATTATGGCAGTTTTTACCTGGCCTTTGCGCAATGCCTTCAATGATTGCTTCAACCCCACGGTTTTTTTGCTGTTTTTTAAAAAATCCAGCACCTCAACTACCCTCCTGCAAAATACCTCGCTTACAAAAATACCCCTCTTTACTATTTCGCATACTGAATTATTCTACCACCGCAAAGTCTTGTTTGTCAACAAAAAATTCATACCACCTCCGGCTGCCGCATCCAAACCTACGTATCTTTCAGCCTTCCTTTATCTTCACTGATACATCCCTGTACCTCTTCATTCCCGTACCTGCAGGTATAAGCTTGCCGATAATCACGTTTTCCTTCAACCCTACCAGCGGGTCGATTTTGCCTTTTATTGCGGCATCGGTTAACACCCTGGTAGTTTCCTGGAAGGAAGCGGCAGAAAGGAATGACTCCGTTGCCAGTGATGCTTTTGTAATACCAAGCAGTGTCGGCCTTCCCGTTGCCGGCCTATTGCCGTTTGCCAAGGCTTTCCTGTTTTCCTTCTCGAATTCGAACCTGTCCACCAGGCCGCCGGGAAGCATGTTTGTATCTCCCGGATCTTCTACCTTCACCTTTCTCAGCATCTGCCTGATAATGATTTCTATATGCTTGTCATTCAAGTCTACGCCATGGAACCTGTAAACCTTTTGAACCTCCTGCAAGAGGTATGATTGCGTACCTTTTACACCCTTTATTTTCAGTATGTCATGGGGGTTCACGGAACCTTCCGTCAATTCATCCCCGGCTTCCACGTAATCCACGTTTGAAACCTTAATCCTTGAACCGTAAGGTATCAGGTAACTCTTGGACTGCCCGTCATCGGCGGTTATAACAATTTCCCTTCTTTTCTTTGTTTCATTTATGGTTACGGTCCCTTTTATTTCAGAAATAATGGCCAGCCCTTTAGGCCTGCGCGCTTCAAACAGTTCTTCCACGCGCGGCAATCCTTGTGTTATATCCTCGCCTGCAACACCACCGGTATGGAATGTCCTCATGGTCAACTGGGTTCCCGGTTCTCCTATTGACTGGGCTGCTATTATACCTACGGCTTCCCCGACATTCACCTCACCGCCTGTTGCCAGGTTAGATCCATAGCACTTTGCGCACACCCCATGCTCGGAACGGCAAGTAAGGATTGACCTGATCGTAACCTTTTTCAACCCTGCTTTTTCAATTTTTTTGGCATCATCGTCAGTTATCATCCTATCCTTTTCCACGATGATTTCTCCTGTTTCAGGGTTAACTATCGGCTCAACAGTAAACCTGCCTATTATTCTCTCTGCCAGGGTTTCTATTACCTGGTCCCCCTCTTTTATTTTCATAACTTCAAAACCATTGCTGGTACCACAATCCGCCTCTCTTACAATAACATCCTGGCTTACATCAACAAGTCTCCGGGTCAGGTACCCCGAATCGGCAGTCCTCAATGCCGTATCCGCAAGACCTTTCCTGGTGCCATGGGTGGATATGAAATACTCCAACACATTCAGCCCCTCGCGGAAATTTGACTTTATCGGAATTTCTATTGTTTTTCCGCGCGTGTCGGCCATCAACCCTCTCATTCCGGCTAGCTGCTTGATTTGGTTTACATTACCTCGTGCTCCCGATGTTGCCATCATGTAAAGGGGATTTAACTTGTCAAGGTTATCCATGAGGGCATTTGTTATATTCTCACCGGTTTCCGTCCAGGTTGCAATAACTGCATTATACCGCTCCTGTTCGGATATCAGTCCTCTCTTGTACTGGTTCATGATTTTCTCAATATTCTCTTCTGTCTCTGCAACGTAGCGCCTTTTTATTTCAGGAATTATCATGTCGGTAATCCCTATCGTGATGGCTCCCCTGGTAGAATACCTGAACCCCAGGGTTTTAATTTTATCCAGTACAACGGCGGTTTTAGTAGTACCATGGACTTTTATGCATTTGTCGATTATATCCTGCAGGGCTTTCCTGTCAACAAGGAAATTTATTTCAAGGTCACATATATTTTCAGGATTAGACCTGTCCACATACCCCAGATCCTGGGGAATCATCTCGTTGAATATAAGCTTCCCGGCAGTTGTAGTAATAAGCTTTGAGTACTTCCGGTTACCAATGGTCTTCACTATTCTTACCTTTATAATGGAATGAAGGCTTATATACCCTTCATTATATGCCATATATACCTCTTCGGGGGACGAAAATACTTTTCCCTCCCCGGTATCTCCCGTCTTTTCAATAGTTAAATAATAAGTTCCAAGAACCATGTCCTGCGTGGGTACTACCACGGGCCTTCCATCCTGTGGCTTCAAAAGGTTGTTAGCCGACAGCATCAAGAACCTGGCTTCAGCCTGCGCCTCCGCTGACAGCGGGACATGTACAGCCATCTGGTCCCCGTCAAAATCGGCGTTATAAGCAGTACATACCAATGGGTGTAGCTTTATGGCCCTTCCTTCCACCAGCACAGGTTCAAAAGCTTGAATTCCAAGCCTGTGAAGTGTCGGGGCCCTGTTTAACAATACGGGATGCTCTTTTATCACTTCTTCAAGCACATCCCACACTTCATCCCTTACCCTTTCCACCATCCTCTTGGCGCTCTTTATGTTATGCGCCAGGCCATCATTTACAAGTTTTTTCATTACGAAGGGTTTAAACAGTTCCAATGCCATTTCCTTCGGCAATCCGCACTGGTATATCTTAAGCTCCGGCCCTATTACAATAACGGAACGGCCGGAATAATCCACCCTCTTGCCAAGTAAATTCTGCCGGAAACGTCCTTGTTTACCTTTCAGCATATCGGACAACGATTTTAAAGGCCTGTTGCCCGGCCCGGTTACGGGTCTTCCCCTTCTCCCGTTGTCTATAAGCGCATCTACAGCTTCCTGGAGCATCCTTTTTTCGTTCCTGACTATTATATCGGGAGCCCCCAGGTCAAGCAATCTTTTTAACCTGTTATTCCTGTTTATTACCCTCCTGTATAAATCATTCAAATCCGATGTTGCAAACCTTCCGCCGTCCAGCTGTACAATGGGTCTTAGTTCAGGCGGTATTACCGGTATAACATCCAGTATCATCCACTCCGGCCTGTTCCCTGATGCCCTGAATGCTTCCACCACTTCCAACCTCTTTATGGTCCTCATTCTTTTCTGCCCCGATATTTCTTCAAGCTCGGCCCTTAATTCCTTTGCCAGCTTATCCAGGTCAATTTTCATAAGCAATTCCTTTATGGCTTCAGCACCCATGCCTGCTTTGAAATTGCTACCGAATTTCTCCAGGCTATCCCTGTACTCTTTTTCCGATAGTATTTGTTTTTCGAACAATGGCGTCTGACCCGGGTCAATAACAACATAGGCAGCAAAGTACAATACTTTTTCCAGCGAGCGTGGCGACATGTCCAATAATAAGCCCATCCGGCTGGGTATCCCTTTAAAATACCAAATATGTGATACAGGGGCAGCCAGTTCAATATGGCCCATTCTCTCCCGCCTTACCTTTTGCTTGGTCACTTCAACGCCGCACCTGTCACATACAATACCCTTGTACCTGACCCTCTTGTATTTTCCGCAATGGCATTCCCAGTCTTTTGTGGGCCCAAATATTCTTTCGCAAAAGAGCCCATCCCTCTCGGGTTTCAAGGTTCTATAGTTAATAGTTTCCGGCTTTTTAACTTCACCCCTTGACCATTCCCTGATTTTTTCCGGTGAAGCAAGCCCAATTCTAATTGCATCAAAATTAGCAAGCTCAAACACTATTCCTAACCCCTTTCCGTAGCTTTAATATGCTTCTTTCAAGGTCTAATCAAGTCCAACCTAATGTATTGCATTTTTTAACCTATGCAAGGTCATCATCATTATCGTCAAGTTCATTGTCAAACTCATCAATGAATTCGCTGTCAAGTTCCCCCAGGTCATCAATACCAAAATCATCGCCAATGTCATCAAGCTCATCGCCAAAATCTGTTTCCCCGTCAATATCTATCTCATCATCAATATCCAGCTCATCATCAATATCTATCCCGTTATCAATATCCATACCATCATCCATGTCAATCCCGGTGCCGACACTTATTCCATCGTCAATACCCATATCTTCATCAATATCCATGTCCTCACCGTCAATATCTTCCGTATCAATGAACAGGTTTTTAAGGATGTCGTTTTCTTCCGGCGATTCGCGGGACAATTCAATGTCCATATCCAGGCCATCCAATTCGATATCCTCTTCATTCAGCATATCTTCCTTGTCACCATGATATGCTTCAAAAGGTTCTTCGTCCTCTCTTCCTTCGATATTCACGCTTAGATCCTCCACATCATCGTCGGTGGACTCTCTAATTGCTATTTCCTCGTGTTCCTCCGAGTAAACTTTTACATCAAGTGCCAGGCTTTGAAGTTCCTTTATCAGTACCTTGAATGATTCAGGTATGCCTGGTTCCGGAACATTCTCTCCCTTTACAATCGCTTCATAAGTTTTTACCCTTCCCAGGACGTCATCGGACTTGACCGTAAGTATTTCCTGCAATGTATAAGCAGCACCATATGCTTCCAATGCCCAGACCTCCATTTCCCCGAACCTCTGGCCTCCAAACTGGGCCTTTCCTCCCAGCGGCTGTTGGGTAACGAGGGAATAGGGTCCTGTTGAGCGGGCGTGTATCTTGTCATCAACCAGGTGTGCAAGTTTCAATATATACATGTAGCCGACGGAAACCCTGCTATCAAATGGTTCTCCCGTTCTTCCGTCATACAGGATACTTTTCCCGTCTTCCGGCAGGTTTGCCAGCCTTAAAGTCTCTATCGTATCCATCTCGGTTGCACCGTCAAAAACAGGCGTTGCAATTTCCCAGCCAAGTACTTTTGCAGCATATCCAAGATGGACTTCCAACACCTGGCCCACGTTCATCCTTGACGGCACTCCAAGCGGATTTAGAACTATTTCCAGGGGTGTTCCATCCGGGAGAAAAAGCATGTCTTCTTCCGGTAAAATCCTGGAAATAACACCTTTATTCCCGTGCCTTCCGGCTATTTTATCACCAACGGAAATTTTTCGTTTTTGCGCAACGTACACCATGACCATCTGGTTTACCCCGGGTGGAAGCTCATCCCCGGTTTCCCTTGAAAATACCTTCACGTCAACGACAATGCCCTGCTCCCCGTGCGGGACACGAAGGGATGTATCCCTGACTTCCCTTGCCTTTTCACCGAAAATCGCCCTTAAAAGCCTTTCTTCCGCCGTAAGTTCCGTTTCTCCCTTGGGGGTGACCTTCCCCACCAGGATATCCCCGGCCCTCACCTCGGCACCTATCCTGATGATTCCCCTGTCGTCCAAGTCTTTTAAGGATTCCTCGCTCACGTTCGGGATATCCCTTGTTATCTCTTCGGGTCCAAGCTTTGTATCCCTGGCTTCCGCCTCGTATTCTTCTATATGAATCGATGTGAAAGTATCATCTTTCACCAGTTTTTCACTAATGAGTATGGCGTCCTCGTAATTATAGCCTTCCCAGGGCATAAACCCTACCAGCACATTCTTGCCCAGGGCAAGTTCGCCCATGCTTGTTGAAGGCCCGTCCGCGATGACATCTCCCTTTTTTACCTCGTCTCCCTTTTTAACCAGCGGCCTTTGGTTTATGCAAGTACCCTGGTTGGAACGCATGTATTTCATGAGCTTGTAATAATCCCGATGGCCGTCCTTCCTTCGTATGATTATCTCGTTGGCACTTAGTTTTTCAACAATACCGTCATTCTTTGCAATTACAACAACACCTGAATCCTTGGCAGCCTTGTACTCTATTCCCGTGCCTACTATTGGCGCTTCCGTTTTTATAAGCGGCACTGCCTGGCGCTGCATGTTTGCACCCATTAACGCACGGCTTGCGTCATCATTTTCAAGGAAAGGTATTAATGCCGCCGCAACTGAAACAAGCTGCTTTGGCGAAACATCTATAAAATCAACTTTTTCTCTTTCAACCTGGAATATGTTGTTCTTAAACCTTGCCGTAACTTTCAGGTTGATAAACATTCCATTCTCGTCTATGGGCTCGTTGGCCTGCGCTACGATATACTCGTCTTCTTCATCGGCAGACAGGTATACTATTTCATTCGTTATTACGCCCTTTCCTTTTTCAACCTTCCTGTACGGGGCTTCGATAAACCCGTAGCTGTTTACCCTTGCATAAGTGCTGAGTGAACCTATGAGCCCGATATTGGGACCTTCAGGTGTTTCTATGGGGCATATCCTTCCATAGTGGGAATGGTGCACGTCCCTTACTTCAAAACCGGCCCTTTCCCTGCTTAATCCTCCGGGTCCCAGTGCGCTTAACCTTCTCTTGTGCGTTAATTCCGCGAGGGGGTTTGTCTGGTCCATAAACTGGGACAGCTGGCTGCTGCCGAAAAACTCTTTTATGGCGGCAGTTACAGGTCTCGTATTAATCAAGGTCTGGGGGGTGACTATATCAATATCCTGGATCGTCATCCTTTCCCTTATAACCCTCTCCATCCTGGCAAGACCTATCCTGAACTGGTTTTGAAGCAATTCGCCCACTGAACGGAGCCTCCTGTTGCCCAGGTGGTCAATATCATCAGTACTCCCTATTCCATAATTCAAGTTAACAATGTAGTTAATCGAAGCCAAAATATCATCGGACGTTATGTGCATGGGTATAAGGCTGTCCAGGTTTGATTTTATTGCTTTCTTTATATTCTTTTGGTTCTTGTTTTCTTCAAGTATTTTATTTAAAGCAACCAGGTAAACTTTTTCATCGATACCCAGGTCTTTTGCGTCAAATCCCAGGTACTCGCTGATGTCAACAGTATTATTTCCAATAACCCTGACCTTCCTGTCCCCGGTATTTATATAAACCGAATTTATCCCTGCATTTTGTATTAATTGTGCCTTCTCCCTGTCAATAACTTCGTCTTCTTTTACTATAACATCCCCTGTTTTGGGGTGAACAACAGTTTCAGCTGCAACAAAACCACTAATTCTTGCAGCCAGCGACAACTTCTTGTTAAATTTAAACCTGCCGAACTTGGCAAGGTTATACCTTTTAGGGTCAAAAAACAAATTATTTACAAGCTGCCGTGCGCTTTCCACCGTTGGAGGCTCTCCCGGTCTTAACCTCTTGTAAATTTCAAGCAATCCTTCTTCTGCAGTTTTGGCAACATCTTTCTGCAGCGTTGAAAGCACCCTTTCATTTTCGCCGAGCAAATCAACAATATCAAGATCGGTACCATACCCCAGTGCCCTGACCAGTACCGTGATAGGCAGTTTCCTGGTCCTGTCTATCCTTACGTATAAAACATCGCTCGAATCTGTTTCATATTCAAGCCATGCCCCCCTGTTTGGAATTATCGTGGCAGAGTATAGTTTTTTACCTGTTTTATCCATTTTTACATCATAATAAACCCCTGGTGATCTGACCAGCTGGCTGACTATGACGCGCTCAGCACCATTGATTATAAAAGTGCCGTTTTCCGTCATAAGCGGAAAGTCACCCATGAATATTTCCTGTTCTTTTACCTCGCCTGTTTCCTTGTTTATCAGCCGCGCTTTGATTTTTAACGCAGCTGCATAGGTAGTGTCTCTTTCCTTGCTTTCATCAACAGAATACTTGGGTTTATCTTCAAGGGTATAGCCTACGAATTCCATTACCAAGTTCCCCGTGTAATCTGTAATCGGCGAAACATCTCTCAGTACTTCCATAAGGCCTTCTTCTAAAAAATTCATGTAAGAATTTTTTTGAACTTCAATAAGATCAGGCATTTCCAAGATTTCTTCAATTCTTGAATAGCTCATTCTAGTTTTTTTCCCTATTGCTACGGGATGCACCATTAAAAATCACCTCATAGTTTTTGTGTTTTAGACTGAAATCCCTCTTTAAATGCTAATAACCCGGCTTTTTTATTAATGTTTCAACAAAAGAATTGGGATGGGTAATATATCATATATCACCTGCATATGTATAAGTATTCAGTTTTAAATAATGAAATTTATGTTTTTCTATTTTATAGCTATTTTGACTATATAAAGCAAATAACATTTTATTCGTTTGCAATCTCCTTAATTAACTTACTTAAATTTCTTAAATTTTTAATTCAAACCTCTTGCATGATTCCTTGTGTACATGCCCTTCATATATGCCTTAACCAACCGGTTTTTGGCAACTTAAAAAATAAAAAGCCGCATTTTCACATTCTCATACTTATATTCATGCTAAATAATTATAATATAAATAAATTCATATTTTTATATTCATATTAAACAATAAATATAGCGCATCTATAAGCTGTTTTATATAATCTATCCAACTATAATCTATAATCTGTAATTATTTAAATGATTTATTATCCACAATTTATAATCTATAACCCGTCAACCTGTAATCTATCCTTAACCTGTCAACAATCTTCAGCTTTTACACAAAAAATTATGCCATTTTATTATTATTTACAATTACTGAAGCTTTTATTCCCGTTACTAAACTTCAGTTTTTTATCCCTTCGTTTTTTTCCGACTCTATCGTACTTTCATATTATATCGTATAATAATGCCTTTATTATTACATGTAAATTATACTGTCATTTTATTTTTGTTGTTTACTCTATTGTTTTATTCTCATTCCCGTGTTATAATTATAACCGGGAAAGTTAAAGCCATAATCCTTAATAAATTATGCTTTATTAGAATATTATTCCTTTTTTACAATTGCACAGAATATCATTTTAACATAGAGTGATACTCATGTCAACAAAAGTTTCCGAGCTTTCGCCATGCTTTTTGAAACTTGGTTTTTAAAGCTTCCAAGCTCTTTACTTATTATTTATAGTTGCATTTTCCCTTTGTATTCCTTGTTTCGCTCAATGCTTTTTCGTATTTTGCATATCTTATGACAACTGCTAAAAAGATAGAGTCTTTAAAGACTCCTTCTTTTTAGCAGTCACATTTTGCAGTCATAAGATGCAGCATAAATTTTCCAGCAGTTGTCAACTCAAGTCAATTACTTTATTTCAACTGTAGCGCCAACTTCCTTGAATTTTGCCTCAATAGCAGCTGCTTCATCTTTCGGTATGTTTTCCTTGACATTGCTCGGCGCATTATCCACAAGGTCCTTTGCCTCTTTAAGACCTAAGCCTGTGACTTCTCTTACCACCTTTATAACCTTTATTTTTTCAGCTCCTATATCTTTTAAAACAACAGTAAATTCAGTCTTTTCCTCTTCTGCAGGAGCTGCCGTCTCTCCTGCTGCTGCCGGTACCGCTGCAACCGCAACAGGAGCTGCTGCTGAAACTCCGAATTCCTCTTCCAAGGCCTTTACAAGTTCGGACAATTCCAAAACCGTCAAATTCTTAACTTCCTCAATTAGTTTTGTTATTTTTTCACTAGCCATTATATTATACCTCCTCGTGTACAAGCATTAAATTTATTATATTTTTTGATAACTAACAATTAATTTTACCAATTAATTGTGATAATTACTTTAATCAGCCTTTATTATTTTTGATACCGGGAAACAACATCCTTGATTGCTTTTTACATGATTTTCTCCGCTCTTTTTGCTCATTTCCCGGCAAGCACTGTACTACGCGCTTTCCTTTTGCTTCGCAATTGCGTTTAATGCCACTACCAATCCTCTTATATTGGCACTCAACACATTAACAAAACCTGCTATCGGAGCATTCATGCCGCCAAGTACCTTCGCGATAAGAACCTCTCTCGGCGGCAGGTTGGCCAAAGCTTTAATTCCGCTTATGTCTATTACTTCACCCTCCACAACGCCTGCCTTTAATTGCAGGGTACCAAATTTTTCGGCATACTCGCTCAGTATTTTTGCAGGTGCTACAACATCATTTTCACTGAAAGCTATCGATGTGGGACCCTCCAGGTAAGAAACCAGCTTTTCCAGTCCGGCTTGTTTTACCGCCAGGCGGGTTAATGTGTTCTTATATACTTTATACTCAACTCCTGCCTTTCGAAGAGCCCTTCTCATTTCAGTATCCTGCTCCACGGTAATTCCCCTGTAATCTGCAAGGATGACCGCCTTTGCATTGAAAAACTTCTCTGTCAGGTTCTTGACAATTTCCTTTTTCTTTTCCAGCACTTTTTCATTTGCCATTGTAGCCCTTTCACCTCCATTTACACTTTTTTATTATAAATAAAAAACCTTCATATACACATAGACATATGAAGGATACCGGTTTTTCAAAACCGTCTTCTTCACCTCGGCAGGAAGATGAAATCTATTACGCACTATGGCACCTGCTGTCTATGGTAAAGCACAGGAGTTTTTTATTTAATTTTCAAATTATTTAATTTTCACGGGTAACACCCGGACAAATTCATTTACCCCAGGACTTTCAAAGGATTTACCTTAATCCCGGGGCCCATGGTCGAAGATAATACCACGCTTCTTAAGTACTGCCCCTTTGCAGCTGCAGGCTTTGCCCTTATAATAGCTTCAACCAGCGTACGGTAATTATCCATGAGTTTTTCCGTACCGAAAGACACTTTCCCTATCGGACAATGAATAATATTGGTTTTATCCAGCCTGTATTCAATCTTTCCAGCCTTTATGTCCCTTACTGCCCTTGCAATATCCATGGTTACTGTTCCAGCCTTGGGGTTGGGCATCAATCCTTTAGGACCAAGTATCCTTCCTATTCTTCCTACAACACCCATCATGTCCGGGGTTGCTACAACAGCATCAAATTCAAGCCAGCTTTCATTCTGGATCTTTGCCACCATGTCTTCCGCGCCTACATAATCGGCCCCGGCTTCTTCAGCTTCCTTTGCCTTTTCTCCCTTCGCAAAAACCAGCACCCTGACTTGCTTCCCGGTACCATGGGGAAGTACTACAGCTCCCCTTACCTGCTGGTCGGCATACCGGGAGTCAACACCAAGCTTTAAATGAACTTCCACTGTTTCATCAAATTTAGCATTTGCCGTATTCTGTACCAGTTCCATGGCTTCCAACGGTTCATAAAGCCTTGTTTTGTCCACAATTTCAGCTGCTTTAAGGTATCTTTTCCCTCTTTTCATTTTCTTTCACCTCCGTGGTCATATTCCGGGAGCTTGCTCCCTCCCACATGCTAAACTGTTTTCATAATAGTATATTTTCATAATAGTATTGTGACGGTTTATGGTTAATCTACAACAACAATCCCCATACTCCTGGCAGTTCCGGCTATCAATCTCTCAGCGGCTTCCAGGCTTGAAGCATTCAAATCTTCCATCTTAAGCTCCGCTATCTTCCTAATCTCTTCTCTTGATATCTTGGCAACTTTATCAACATTAGGCTTACCGGAACCTTTTTCAACCTTACAAGCCCTTTTTAACAACACAGGTGCTGGAGGAGTTTTTGTAATAAAAGAAAACGTCCTGTCGGCATAAATTGTTATTACAACTGGAATTACCAGCCCTTCATCTTTTGCAGTTCTCTCGTTAAACTCCTTGCAAAATGCCATTATATTTACCCCGTACTGTCCTAAAGCCGGTCCAACCGGTGGAGCAGGCGTTGCTTTCCCCGCAGGAATTTGAAATTTTACATAACCTGCTACTTTTTTTGCCATATTAGGATCCACCTCCCGTTAAATTTTCATCATAAAACCTCTTCTTATTTTCTTCATGGTTTTCTTGATGATAACCATATTATTTCATATTATTTATTGTTAGTTTAATCTTGTTTAATCACGCTTTATTAATTAATTTAATTATTGCTTTAATATAATTATTGCTTTAATATTATGATCTTAATGACCTTACTATACAACCCGGTTAGTGTAGCATCTGCCCCCGTCACAGCTTTTGTATCTGGGCCAAATCCAGTTCAACAGGTGTTTCCCTGCCAAACATTGATACAGTAACGCGTACCTTCTTTCTCTCGAGATTTATTTCATCCACCGTTCCTATGAAACTTTCCAACGGGCCTGAAATAACCCTCACACTATCTCCTATCTCGTAATCAACAACGGTTTGAAACTCTTCCACACCCATGGCTTTTACTTCCTCATCGGTCAGCGGCACAGGCCTGGACAAAGGGCCGACAAATCCCGTAACTCCCCTTATGCTCCTTACCATGTGCCAGGTTTCATCGGTCATTACCATCTTTATAAGGACATAACCGGGGAAAACCTTCCTTAAGGTTGTCTTCTTCTTTCCATCCTTTATTTCAATTTGCTCCTCCATGGGTATTACAACATCAATAAAGTAATCGTGCATTCCCCTGTTATCGATAATTTTTTCGAGGTTTGCCTTTACTTTGTTTTCATACCCTGAATAAGTATGGATTACATACCACTTTGCTTCTTCAGCCATTTCTTCAGGAAGCATACGGCCCAAATCCTCCTTGTCCTTCTCACCAGGTATTGGCTAGAGATAAACTATCTTAAAGCAAAATCAACAATCCAGGATAACCCGAAATCCAAGATCCATATTATTATTCCAAAAAACAGGCATATAACCAGGATCGCTACAATATTGCTAAACAACTGCTGCCTGTTCAGCCATATTACTTTTTTTAATTCGGATTTTACTTCCTTGGTAAACCTGGTTATCCTCTTGATAATCGCTTTTGCCTTGGATTCTTTTACTCTCTCAACCATATCAGCACATCTCCACCATCTATCCTTTTATTATGCCAGCAGATTATACCCGGGTTCCCGGCAAATTATGTCCGGGTATACGAAATTCAAGCATTGCGCCTGCCTGAAAAATTGTACAAAGTACATAATACATGTTTGCCTTCTATCGTGTTTCCCTATGAGCCGTATGTTTTTGGCAAAACTTGCAGTACTTCTTTATTTCAAGCCTGTCAGGATCATTCTTCTTATTTTTCATGGTATCATAATTTCTGCGCTTGCACTCCGAGCAGGCCAACGTAATTTTGACTCTCACCAAAAGCACCTCCAGCCTTCTAACCTCAATATTGGGCATAAAAAAAAGGCCCAACTTAGAAGTATTATTAACTGTAACACAAATATATTAATAAGTCAAGATTTTTTCTGCCTCTTTTTTTCTAGTGTTGACTAATAATTTATCAATTATTACGTGATAATTAATACATGGGGTGATATGATATGAATTGTCTTGCCCTGTTCCCGCTGCTAGTTGGCGGGACATTGGGACAGGTCTCTAGTCACGTTCCCGTGTCCCGGTCCGGGTCCTATTGCCGTCAGTTCGAAGTATTAAAAAGCTTGCTTATTAGTCCGGAGAATTTTACCCTCGAATCCCGGAAAAATTCTACAATTTTAAACCTGATTTTTACCGGTATGTCTTTTTCACTGCCGGCAGAGGTTATTATGCTGTATTCTTCCTCCGTCAGTTTATCCCTGAGTTCTTCCTTAACGGAATCAGGTACTGTCCCGTGGGTTATGTCAACAAAACAAAGGGGAGGAAATAAAACGCACCACCAGTTTGACCCTTCTCCTTTCCCGATTTTTATTTTCAATGCATGGTAATTTCCCGCGGGCAATGAAATATCCCCGTATGTTTTCGCAGGGAAAGGGAACTTTCCGGTACTGATTTCCACCTGGTAGTTCTTTTTACGGGCCTTTATCGTTTCACAGACAAGTTCCTTGATATTCTCAATATTTGCTTCTATTATCTTCTTGGTCTCATTAACGTCATTTGAACCTTCAAGCTTGGATGACATGTATTCAAGAACCGCATTTTTGACATCGGTTTTTAGGTCCTGGTCTTCTTGTGAATCGCTGTTTGCAATCACATGAAGACGTAATATATTCTCTTCAAGCCCCCTGGATACCTTTTCGGAATAAAGCACACAATAAATACAAGAAGCCAGTAAAGAAACAAGCAGTGCAGATGTGGCAAAACGCAGCACCCTGTTCTTGTTTTTATTTAGCTCCGAAAACCTTTTTCTGCCCATAAAAAACCCCCGGCTTTTTAATACTTTTCCTCATGTATTAAAGTATTGCCAGGGGATTTTTGTTTTATACATGCAGGCATTCATATATGCATTAATTTGCTCCTGAATTAACAGGCGTATTAATGCAGCTTGTTCACGCACATGTTAGTTCTTGTGCATTCTTCTTTCCAGCGAAGCTCTTATAAAATCCCTGAACAAGGGGTGGCACCTATTCGGCCTGGATTTATACTCCGGATGAAATTGCACCCCTATAAACCACGGATGGCCTGGCAGCTCAATTACCTCCACCAGCTTCCCACAAGGAGACAATCCCGATAAAACCATCCCGTTTTTCTCAAGAATTTCCCTATATTCATTGTTTAATTCATACCTGTGCCTGTACCTCTCATAAATCAAATCATCATTATAGATCCTGTGAATCAATGAATCCTTTTTCAACTCGCATGGATACAGCCCTAATCTCATTGTTCCGCCTTTTTCCGATACATTCTTCTGTTCAGGCATCAGGTCTATAACGGGGTTTTTTGTTTCCGGGGCAAACTCTGAGCTGTTTGCGTCTTCCAGGCTGCACACGTTCCTGCAGAATTCAACGACTGCCATTTGCATCCCAAGACATATTCCAAAAAACGGGATTTTATTCTCCCGTGCATAGTTTATGGCGGCTATTTTACCCTCGCTGCCCCTGTCGCCAAAACCCCCGGGAACAATAATACCATCCAACTCCTTGAGATAACTTTCCTTGCTTTCATCATTTATATTTTCCGAGTTGACCCACTCTATCTTGACATGGGTATCATTAGCTATTCCACCATGCTTTAATGATTCCTCAACGCTTAAATACGCATCGTGAAGCTCCACGTATTTACCGACAAGCCCAATTGTAACACACTTTTTAAGGTTCTTCTGCCTTGACACCATCTGCTGCCATTCGGTCAAGTCCGGTTTCCCGCACTTTATATTCAACCTCTTGCATATAATATCGCCCAAGCCTTCTTCTTCAAGCATGAGTGGCACTTCGTACAACACTTCCACGTCGGTGTTTTGTACTACGCAATTCGCAGGCAGATTGCAGAATAAAGCTATCTTTTCCTTTAACTCCTTGGTCAGCTTGTTCTTGGTCCTGCACACTATAACATCAGGCTGGATACCTATACTCCTCAATTCCTTCGTACTATGCTGGGTCGGTTTTGTCTTCAGTTCCCCCGACTTGTCCAAGTACGGCACAAGGGTTACATGGATGAACATAACATTTTCTCTCCCCATGTCAGTGGAAAACTGCCTTATCGCTTCCAGGAAAGGCAAGCTCTCTATATCTCCCACCGTACCCCCGATCTCGGTTATTACAACATCAATGTTACTGGATTCCGCGGTCTTCCTGATCCTTTCCTTTATCTCGTTGGTTATATGGGGAATTACCTGGACTGTCTCACCTAGGAATTCGCCCTTCCGCTCCTTGCTTATAACCGTAAGGTAAATCTTCCCGGTTGTAACATTGCTGTTCCTGTTCAAGTTTTCGTCTATAAACCTTTCATAGTGTCCAAGGTCCAGGTCGGTTTCCGCACCGTCATCTGTCACAAACACTTCTCCATGCTGGTAAGGGCTCATTGTCCCCGGGTCAACATTTATGTAGGGATCAAATTTTTGGATGGTCACGCGAAGCCCTCTTGCCTTTAAAAGCCTTCCCAGGGATGCTGCCGTGATACCTTTACCCAGGCCGGATACAACTCCACCAGTTATAAATATATATTTTACAGACATTTATTTATCCCCCAAAGCCATGATTAGTGTTTTTTTACTTGCCGCAACCTAGTATATTTTATATTCACAAGGTACTGCTGTCAAGATTCAGACAATATTTCGACCGCTTTTGCATACTGCTTGTCATGGGTTAGAATTATCCTGCCAAGTTCATCATTTAGTGCCTGCTGGGTTGTAAAATCCAACACCCCGCCGGGGTAAAGCCCTTTATCTACGCGGAATTTCCATACCGCTTGATATGTTTTTTCATCCAGGACATTATCAGGATTATCAACATCATAGCCAAGCACTTTAAGAATCTTTTCCGCGTTATTAATATCTGTTCCTTCGTCGTCAAGGTCTGGTTTCCATGTTTTTGTAAGTTTTTGAATGTTGTTTAGGTAAATGCCGTTTACGGGCTTCGGGTCTTCCACTTCAATATCAGGCACAATACCTGTACCGTCAATCATCCTGCCCTTCGGGGTAAGGTACACTCCCGTGGTTATCTTTGTCCACCCGATTATTTCGCTGTTTAAAGGACTAATGCCATACTTGGTAATCAGGTCGTATGCATTGACTTCCTTTGAACCTACCTGTTCATAATACTTTGCATATGCTTCAGGGCTCAGAATGGGCAATATGTTCTGTACCTTTGCTTTTCCGTAAGTTTTCGAACCTACCAGTATTCCGGCACCTGTATCCTGCACGGCCCCTGCCAATATCTCTGAAGCGCTTGAACTCATGCCGTTCACCAATATTACCAGGTCGTACTTTAATTCCGCCAAAAATGAATAGTATTCCTGGTCAGGCATGGTTTCCGATTTGAATGACAACTTTGTAATCAACCCGCTTGGCACGAATTTCCTGGCCACGTCAACACACTGGTCAACCAAGCCCCCGGGATTATCCCTCAAATCAAGTATTATCTTCTTTATTCCCTTCATATCCATTTCTTTCAGGGCGTTTGTGATAAATTCATTGGTATTTGAATTAAACAATTCCAACTTAATATACCCTATATCATCCTTTATTTCATATATTACAGGATTGATCCGGATTTGCATTCTTTCAACCTCGATACTTATAATCTCCGTATCCTTGTTCCTGTATATGCCCAGTACAACCTTCGTTCCTACTTGTCCTTTTATAAGATTTGACGTTTCATCTATTGTAAGGCCTGATACATCTGTTCCATCCACCGTTATAATCCTGTCCCCCTGCAGTAATCCCGATTTTTCTGCGGGTGAACCGGGAAATACCTTGGATATGATAACATAATCGCCGCTTTTTTCTATCACTATTCCAATGCCTTCGTATGTACCTTCCACGTCCCCAAAAAATGTTTCGGCCTGGCTTTGATCAAAATACGACGTGTACGCATCCATCGTGGAGAACATTCCCCTCAATGCGCCTTCGATCAGCCGCTTTTCATCCACATCCCCGGCATATTTATCCATGATAAGCTCAATAATGCTTTTAAAATATTCCGGGTTAAAACCACCTTCTTCCCCGGCCCCGTTTCCCGCGCCGGCATCACTTTCCGCACCGCTACTCCCTGTATCGAGGTTTTCCGAGGCAAAAACCCTTTCATAATTCGCCGTGAACGATAAAGCTAAAAATATGACGAGAATAAAACATATCAAGATTTTACCTGGAAATGATGCTTTCCCATATTTCTTTCCCTTGGCCTTATTCATCTGGATTCCCCTTTTCAATAATAAAATACAATAATAATTAATAGTAATAAATATAAATAATAATCATTAATTTAGAGTATAACAATAAAATACAACTAAAATACAATTAAAATATAATAAAAGTAACATTTATAAAACCAAAACAATAAAACCAATAAAAAATCAATAAAAACTAAAATTGCAACACTAAAACAGTAAAATCAACACTAATAATATTAAGAAACAAATCAACACTAAATCAAAGTAAAAAGTAGTATTAAAAAAGCAAAACGCCTGTTTGCGATAACAAAACGTATGTTATAAATTTATTTTACCACAATACCCTGTTTTTTGTACATTCGAATTTTTTGTATTTGAAAAAGATAAGCAAAAAAACTTGAACCAAGAAAACTTGCATCACATACATAATCTTAATTCACAAACATTTAATATAAAACAGGATTAATCCAAAAATAGCCTAAGCTTAAGTAATCCTAGTAATACCCGAAAATTCTTTCCCTGTAGTCTTTTCTTATTCCTTCCCTCATGTATTCAATAAAAGTGATTAACAAATCGGCTGCCCTTGCCCGTGTAATTTTCTCCCCTGCCCCGAGATAGCCGTTATTATCTCCTTTAATCAACCCTATCCTTTCAGCCGCAAAAATCGCATTCCTGGCATACCCGGGTATGCTGGTATCATCCATAAAAAAGGTTATTGCATAAGGATTCGGTGCCAGCTTTTCCAGCCCAAGGGCCCGTACAAATAAAACAATTACTTCTGCCAGCGTAATTTCATCTCCAGGTGCGAATACCCCGGTTGCCTTCCCCAGGATAAGCCCTTTCTCGTGTGCGGCTTTTATCTGCTGGAAAAACACATGGTCAACAGGTACATCCGCGTATGGAGAAAGGATTTCCTCTTCTTGCTTCCCTATCCTCACTGACCTTGTACGTCTTGAGGCTGTTGCCTTATCCTCCTGCACATCCCCAGCCTGCTCCCCGACAGTCTTGACAAGAGCCGCTACAAATTCGGCCCTCGTAATTAATTGCTCAGGGTCAAACCCTGCATTGGCGCTTTCTCTCCCATTACCATCATTGTCATTAAACACATTACTGAATATCCCGAGGCTGAAAAGCATTTTTATATTATCTTCGGCCCAATGTCCCCTCAAATGGGGAAGCTCCTGCACGGGCAACCTTACTTGCTTTGGAAATGCTTCAAGCTTAAGGCTGTTTCTCGTTTCTATCATCTTGTACGTAGATATTCCCTTGGCATCAAATTCGGGAAGGCTGCAGTAATATTCCAATATGCTTGTATTGTTGCGGGTTTTCACGTAACCTCCCTGGAAGCTTATCTGCTCCGGTATATTCTCCACGTACTTGATATCCTCCACGACAGATGAAGAAACGGTTACCTCCGCCCTTCCCGCCCACATATCATGGACATCGCCAATTGTTTTCTCGCTCATTATTTCATAATTTAGTATGCTTGTTTCGGTGTTCCCCCAGGACTGGTCATACCCGAAAGATCTGCCCGTTATTTCCATGGTAACGCTTCCCATGTTATTTGTTCCTGTCACCTGGTATGTCTTCCTCCACCGCATGTTTCCTGCAAAATAATTAATCGCAGGCTTTTTATCGATAATCCTTGAACTGGAAAATTCATAGCTTCTCAATGAATATACACTGTTACCCGCCCTTACCGTCTCCGAAGGATTCTTCGAAAGGGTTATTTCCTCCACGACTTGTCCGCCTGCTGCTTCCACCGTTTTTATATCATATGATACGTTTCTTACCAGTGTCATATCCTTACCAGCATTCTTTAAATTATATGTATAAGTTATATTAACCATGTCCTGCCTTGTTGACTTCCTGATGGAAACCGTTCCGGCCATCTCAACGGGTTCTCCCGTAATAAAACATACTTCCTTATACTCCAGCACGGTTTTTTCATCGGTACCTCCCAGTGTTATGCCTCCCTCGCAACCCAGGCCCAGCCCGCTTGCAAGTACCGGCATGGGCACCAGGCAGAAAACCAATGCTGCAATTAAAACAATGGATACAGGCGCTGTAAAAATTCTTGATTTTAAAAAACTCATGGCTCAATCCTCCACCAATATGATATAGGCATCCCCCGCCCCGTCTACATCATTCTTTATCAGCCTTACCGTATCACCTTTTCTTAGCATGGACGGCTTTATCTCCATGCCGTTTTTCAATATTACCGTGTTTTTAAGAATTCTCACCTTCATTTCGCCACCATCTATCCATTTCTTTTGATATGTATCATATATTTTGGCTTTTGCGATACGTATTTCATCCGGCTCCCCAATAATGCCGCCTTCCTGGCCCGTAGCACCGCCTGCCGTACCATACACTTCACCGCGGGCATTATAAGTGCCGTAAGGTGCCGTGCTGACAACAACCGCATTCAGCCCGTCGGCAACTATGTATACCACCTTGTTTACGTAGCTGCCTTCTCCATAACCCGTGAAATCATCCTGGTTTACCAGTCCCTCTTCATCTAAAATCCTCGTATCGAAAGTAATATTAAATGTTTTCGGCGAAGCATTGTACTCCCAGTTAACCCCGTCAAGCCTGGAATATGATTCAACGGTAAAACAAGTATTATCTTCTATCGATTTTATCCTTGCCCTGTAAATATCGAGGTTTTCCAGGAGAGGCTCATGGTAAGCCATTATGATGCCTGCCATCAAGTCGCCGTAATTATTCCTATTAGCTGCAATACATACCGTATCCTCTTCCGAAATGCTACTTCCCTGTACAAGCCTTCCTTCCTTGATTATGATGCTCCCGCTGGAATAAAATATATCCCGGATCTCCCTGTCGATTGTCAATTTTCTGCTTCCCCGGGCATTATTTAACACCTTGTCAATATAAATAATCTCAGTATCCCGGGGATTCCTGGCAGATATTAATCTAACCCTTTCATTTCCCCCGAAGTCTTTTCCAACAGCCATGTACACTTCCCTGTTTCTTAGCACCAGGCATGCAGCATCAATATCCATCTCCGCACCATCACAAAATATGCTGAATTCCTCCGCCATATCAAAGCCTGCATACCCCTTGATTCCCGCTCTCACCCATTTTTCCCTGTCAAGCACAAGCAGGTTTTTGATATAAATCCTCCCGGACATGTCATTTATATAACCTACCTGTCCCTTATACACGTTGGAAATTATATTCCTATCTCCTTCTTCGATGATGATTTCCTTTACATTCGTGTACCATGGGCCTTTATGAAGCAACATTTTTACCCTGTCCCCGTTTTCCAGGAAGCTTAAATCGGCAAGGGCCCCCTTTGCAAAAATTTTAGCATCATCATTTATTCTTAGGATTTCCTGGGTTTTGTCACCATCATATTCCACGATTATGGAATCTTTTGATTTATACAGCACTTTCGCGTACTTTACGGTATAATTGCTGACACTGCTTATTGAGACGACATAACCATCCTTATCAAGCTTTATAAACACCGTATCCCCTTCTTCAACGCTCTCTATGCCTGCCTTCTTGTGATTTTTCAGGACATCAACCTTATCCGGGTCCAAGTAGTTAAGTACCTGGAGCATTTCTTCACGTCCCGCTGCCTGCATACCCTGCACCGGTAAAGATGGATTGTATATTGCTATATATCCAAGAATGGGGTTGTTCTCTTCAACTATGCCGCTTATTACACTGTAACCATATGAATCGTTCTCTTCTGAATCATTCTCTCCTGGAACATTCATTTCATACCCATGATTTGACTGGCTGTAATTGAAATCTTCTGCATAAGCAATATTACCACCATGGACAGCCATGGCATTTATGCCCGGTGCAGATATAAACGACAGGAAACAAGCCTGGAATACCAGGCATGCAATAGCGAAACGATAAATTCCCGGTCTTCCAGGATTTTTCTCCGTATCCTTTTCAATTTTTTTCACTTTATTCTTTCCAATTATTTTATCAATACACTTGCTTATTCTACCAACACTATTGCTTGCTTTATAAATATACTTGTCAATCTTCCCGCCAACCTTCCTGCCGAAAAACAACATAACAGGCTTTCCCCTTCTTTACCATCATCCTGGTTAGTGATTCAAATTCAATGCTTTCAAATTCAATACTTAAATTTAAAAAATAAAAATAAAAAAGATTGCCGATGGTTCCATATCTTTTATCGGCAATCTGCTTGTGCAACTTAATGGATAATACATAATGAATAATGCGCATAATATGCATTTATTACGGTGCCACAGCGCCCAAGGGGCATTCAGCCAAGGTTCAAGTAGCACTAGGGCACCACCGCTCTATCACTATTCAATTGTCTCAAGCGCCTATTTTATTTCGCAAATACGTGCTTCCCTATCCTTACAACAATAGTCCTGCTCCAAACCCATTTGCTCTTGGCTGTAGCAGGATTCCAGTAATAAAGGCATCCATAGGTGGGATCCCAACCGTTCAATGCATCCCTCGCAGCATTGTACGCGGTTTGATTGGGCTGCAGGTTGATTTGCCCGTCATTTACCACGCTGAAAGCCCCCGGTTGGTAAATCACTCCTGCTATTGTGCTTGGGAACCGGCTGTCCCTTACCCTGTTGAGCACCACCGCGCCCACGGCCACCTGCCCTGTATACGGCTCTCCCCTTGCTTCGGCATATATAAGGTGGGCAAGCAAGTTAACATCCTTGCTGTAGGATTGGGACGGGGCTTGTCCTGTTGGCAGCCCGAGCGCTGCCAGTGTTTCAGGCCCTGCAATCCCATCAACTTTTAACCCGTTTTTTTGCTGGAAATAGCGAACCGCCTGGTATGTCTGGGGTCCATAGATTCCATCTATGTTACCCTTGTAATAACCCCAGTTTTTTAACCTTGTTTGGATATTTATAACTTCCTGCCCTCTCGAGCCATAATATGAAAGGACTTCCCTGCCGCCACCATAAATCTCCCACAGCCTGTCCCTTGCCAGGTAAAGCATGGACGCACAGAAAATAATAATTAAGACAAAAATAACCGCTTTTCTGGAAGCATTCCCATAAACATTCCCGGAAGCATTCCCATGCTTGTTTTTCAACTTGTTCCACTCCCCTTTTGTGCTTCCTTTTTGCTCTTCCTTGTCAAAGTTATTTTTCGTAATTTATCAGAAAATATTCAAAGGAGTAAAAAAGGGAAGCGGAAAAGGAAAGCTCTACATTTTCTCGGGGGCATTGATGCACAACAAATTAAGTATGTCTCTTATAACGGTTCTCGTGCAATCAACAAGGGCCAGCCGTGCTTTCACGAGACTTTCCTCCTTGCCCTTTACCCTGCAAGAGTTATAAAAACCATGAAAAAGGGCGGCCAATTCTATGGCATACCTTGTAAGCCTGGAGGGCTCCAGGGTTCTTGCCGCTATGCCGATTTCTTCAGGGTACTCGGCCAGCTTTCTTATCAATTCGAGCTCGGCTTCCGTTTTAAGCAATGCCAGGTCCACCTGCCCCGGGGCCGGAACTTTTACTCCTTCAGCTTCCAACACTCTTAGCATGCTGCATATCCTGGCATGTGCATACTGGACATAGTACACGGGGTTTTCGTCGGATTGCTTGACAGCCATGTCAAGATCAAAGTCCAGGTGGCTTCCGGATGCCTGCATGCTGAAGAAAAATCTTGCAGCATCCTTCCCTACTTCATCTAATATGTCGGCCAGCGTTATTGATTTACCGGTCCTTTTTGACATCCTGGCGATTTCACCGTTTCTATACAGCCGGACAAGCTGGAAAACAATTATGTCAAGCTTGTCAGGGCCTACTCCAAGAGCCTCCATCGCCGCCTTCATCCTGGAAGAATGGCCGTGGTGGTCAGCTCCAAGAAGATTTATAACCCGGTCAAATTTCCGTTTCAAGAACTTGTTCCTGTGATAAGCTATGTCCGATGCAAAGTACGTGGGTATACCATTACTCCTGATTAATACCTCGTCCTTGTCCGTTCCAAATTGGGAAGTTTTAATCCACACGGCTCCATCCTTTTCATATGTCAAGCCGTTCTGCTCCAAGTACTCCATGGTTTCATCGAATTCCCCGCTTTCATAGAGGGTTTTTTCCGAAAACCACACGTCAAATTTTATACCGTATTTTTCAAGGTCATTCCTTATGCTTTCAAGATTCTTGCCCAAAGCATATTCCGCCAGCATCTTTCGCCTTTCGCCGGAAGGAATTCCGAGAAGCTTGTCCCCGTGGATTTTTATATAGTTCCTGGCATGCTCAATAACATCTTCACCGTGATACCCATCCTCCGGGAATTCAACGGCATCTTCACCCTTTAATAGCTGTATATACCTGGCTTCCAGGGAAGCGCCAAATTTTTCAACCTGGGCACCCGTATCATTTATATAAAATTCTCGCGTAACATCATACCCCACGGCTTCGAGAATACGGGCTATGCAATCCCCCAAGGCTCCGCCCCGGGCATTTCCCATGTGAAGGGGGCCGGTAGGGTTTGCGCTTACAAATTCCACCATCACTTTCCGGCCTTTTCCTATATCAAGCTTTCCGTAGTTTTCCCTCTCGGCCATGATAGCCTGTAAAGCTTGGTACAGCCAGTCCTTTTCAAGGTAAAAATTAATAAACCCGGGCCCTGCTTTTTCCACCTTCTTGATGTATGTGCCATCCATCTCAATGTTATTTATGATGGCTGCAGCTATTTTAGCCGGCGGCATCCTCGCTTCCCGGGCCATCTGCATTGCCATGTTTGTCGAGAAATCTCCAAATTCCTTCTCCCTCGGGACTTCTATTATTATTTCCCATTCATTTATCAAGTTAAAAACATAAATAATTGTGTTTTGCTCGATGAAA
>JAAZDH010000078.1 GCA_012512865.1 Clostridiaceae bacterium
GAGAAGTTTAAACAAGATTTTTACCAGGGGCTCAAGGAGGAATTATCCAATGCTTGATAAAGATAAAATACTCTTAAAAATAAATTCTATTAGGCAGAGCAAAAGAAAGCTTGAGGATCTCAAGCAAATGGAGAAGTACGATTTTTTAAATAATTTCACCTGTTTCGATTCCTCAAAGTACAACTTTATAGTATTAATAGAAGCTATGATTGATATCTGCAACCATATAATCTCAAGACAAGGATTTGAGATTCCAAATTCAAGTGCGGATTCCATAAGAATACTGGCAAAAAATAAAATTCTTTCTGAAGAGCATCAAGCTACGTTTATTGCCATGGTGAAATTCATAAATAGGATTGTTCATTTGTATCATGATGTGGACAACGAAGAAGTATACGAAATATTACAGAATAACCTTGATGATATTGATAGGTTTCTTACGGATATAATGAACTATATAGAAGGATAGCCGGGGTAAAATGCACATAACAGGATACGTGAAATAGGCAGAGTAATTAACGGCGCAAGGTATTTTTATTTCACAAACCCTCTTGAAATTTGGATTCTTTCATGATAGAATTTACTGCGTTCGGTAAATTACTGAGCTTGATGTATACTTATAATTACGACCATTAATTTTACCAGGAGGAGTGAAAACAGTTTGCCTAATACCAAGAAAGCTATAAAGAGAGTAAAGATTGCCGAGAAAAAAAGGCTCGCAAATGTGATGAGGAAGTCGGCTTTGAGGACAGCCATAAAAAAATGCAGGGTAGCAATACAAAACAAAGACCCTAAAGCAAAGGTGCTTCTTGATGAAGCAATAAAAGCCCTGGACAAGGCGGCAGCAAAGGACATAATTCACAAGAATACTGCGGCAAGAACCAAGTCCAGGCTGACGAGGGCTTTTAACATGTTAAAAGCTCCTGCGGCCGCAACGGTTGGCGCAGCTGCCGGCACGGACCCGGACGCGGGCACAATTGATACGGGTGAAGACAAATAAAACGTACAATTAATGTACGTTTTATTTTCTATCATTCCGGGTTGATTTTCATCGTTCCCGGTTGTTTTCTGCTAGTTCTCTATTTTATTATCTTGGTCTTGTTATTCCTCTAATCGTATTTCTCTTTTAATCTTATTTGCCTTCTAATCTTGTTATACCTAATCTTGTTATTCTTCTAATCGCATTATTCTTCTTCTAATAATGTTAATTAATGTTATTCTTCCGATCCGGTTTTTTCCGACAGCTTTATAACCAGTAATTCCACTGCTGTTTTTTCCTTCATTTTTCCCGTCTTTATTGCAACATCGCATTCAAAAATATCCGTTATTGCCTGGTTAAGTTGCCGTAATGAGAATCTTTCACCGCATTTCTGGATCTTTTTCGCTATAAATGGCGCAACTTTCAGCCTTGATGCTACCTCGTTCAAACCGGCACCGCTTTCGGAAAGGATCTTTACCTCCATCATTTGCCTGAACTGCCTGGCAATCATGTGTATGATTAAAGGTACCGGTTCCCTTAAGGCAAACATATCGTTGAGAAGCTTTATCGATGCTGCAACATCTTTTTCCACTATGGCATCAGTTAAATCAAATATCCTGCTTTTTACCGATGCATTGCAC
>JAAZDH010000007.1 GCA_012512865.1 Clostridiaceae bacterium
CACCAGGGAAGCCGCTTTTTTATTGGGCGGCATTGGTACTGGAAATCTCTCTATTGGGGCGCGGGGGGAAATGAGAGACTGGGAAATTTTTAACCGTCCCGGTAAAGGTAATATAATGCCGTACACTTTTTTTGCCATTTGGGCGAAAAAGGAGAATGCCGACCCGGTGGCAAAAGTCTTGGAATCAAGGATAAACCCGCCTTATTCAAAATCCCATGGTTTTGCTCCCGAGGAACTGGGCGGATTGCCCCGCCTGGACTCTTCTACCATGATAGGCGAGTATCCCTTTGTATGGATAGAGTTTAAGGACCGCAAGCTGCCTGTTCAGGTTATGCTGGAAGCCTTTACCCCATTTATCCCGCTAAATGCCGATGAATCAGGCATTCCTGGCGCGATTATTCGATACAAGGTTAAGAACCCCGCAAGCACAAAAGTAAATGTTACAATTGCATGTTCAATGGGTAATGTTATCGGCACGGGCGTGGGCAACCCGTGGAAGACCGACGTGAAAGCAAAAGACAAAAAAATTGAATATATCTATGAAGGAGGGCTGCATGGATTATATTATACTGCTGCAGGGATAGACCCCGGAGCTGTTAACTACGGGAACATGGCTTTAATGACTTCGGATAACAATGTAACGGTAAAACCCAACTGGTTGAACCGCGGCTGGTGGGATGGGATTCATGATTTCTGGAGAGATTTTTCCTCGGATGGCATGTTGAAAAAGGAGTCAAGCTACGAGGCAAAAGATGCATGCGGGGAAGAAAGATTGAAAGTAGGTTCCCTGGGTATACACCATGCACTACTGCCGGGTGAAGAGAAAACATTTGAATTTATCTTGACCTGGTATTTCCCCAACCGTGTACGAAGCTGGGATGAAGACCAATGCAGCAGTAAAGGCTGCGGCGAAAATGTGATTAAGAACTATTACGGCATGATATTTCAAGATGCATGGGATGCGGGGAAATATTTAAAGACTCACATGGAACGCCTTGAAAAACATTCCCGCGATTTTCGCAGGGCATTATTTACCTGCACTTTGCCATATTACGTAATTGACGCCATAGCAAGCAATATTACGGTTATCCGGAGCCCTACCTGTTTTCGCATAGAAACGGGAGAGTTCCTAAGTTATGAGGGCTGCCATGATACCAAGGGCAGTTGCGAGGGTAATTGCACCCATGTTTGGAATTATGCCCAAACCCTGGCTTTCCTTTTTCCGGAGCTGGAGCAAACCATGCGTAAAACCGAATTCATCCTGGAGACGGATGAAAATGGCAAGATGGCATTCCGAACCCATCAAGTTCTCGGCAATGAAAAATGGGATTATCATCCGGCAGCCGACGGCCAGATGGGTACTATCATACGATTGTACAGGGATTGGAAATTAAGCGGTGATGATGATTTTTTAAAGGATGTATGGAGCAAGGCCTGCAAGGCCCTTGATTTTGCTTTTACATGCTGGGATTCTGATGGGGATTTTGTGTTGGATAGCCAGCAGCATAATACGTATGATATAGAATTCTACGGTCCAAATTCACTGACAAATTCCATGTTTTTTGCCGCTCTCAAGGCTGGCATGGAAATGGCCGAATACCTGGGGGATGCGGAGCGCGCGGCCAGGTACAGGCAAGCCTGGGAAAAGGGCAGTGAAAAGATGGACCAATTGTTATGGAATGGAGAATATTATGTTCAAAAAATAGATGATGTAAACCGGTACAGGTACCAATACGGGGATGGGTGCCTGTCCGACCAATTGCTGGGGCAGCTCCTGGCCCATGTGGCATGCTTGGGATATGTGCTTCCCCGGGAACATGTCAAGAAAGCGGTATATTCTATTTTCAAGTATAATTTCAGGAACGGCCTGGAGGATCATCACAACGTGCAAAGGACCTTTGCCCTTGGAGAAGAAAAGGGGCTGCTCTTGTGTTCATGGCCTCATGGAGGAAGGCCCCTGCTTCCGTTTGTTTATTCGGACGAAGTATGGACGGGAATAGAATACCAGGTTGCTGCCCACTTGATCTATGAAGGTTTTGTTGATGAAGGGTTAACTATTGTAAAAGCTGCTAGGGAAAGGTATGATGGATATAGGAGAAATCCATGGAATGAAATTGAGTGCGGCCATCATTATGTTCGTTCCATGGCCAGCTGGTCCCTGCTTATAGCGTTAAGCGGCTTCAAGTACGACATGGTAAAGGGTACCATGAGCTTTGAGCCTGCCATTAATCAAGATAATTTCAGCACCTTCTGGAGCACCGGCCGTGCATGGGGAATTTACCGCCAGGTAAGAGACCGGGATGGAAAAATCCATAGGGAAATCGAGGTTTTATACGGCAGACTTGAAGGAATAAAGGTTATATTGGACGAATAAATAGTAAATAGTGGCAGGAATACAATAATGAAAAATATGGTAAAATAAGGGAAATAAGCGCGCAAGAAAGGAGCATACGGGCATGGGAGCTGCTTTAAGCAAACCTGCAAAGATTAAACCTGCGAAGATTAAACCTGCGAAACCCAAGAGAAGGCAGAATTCTTTCATAAAAGAAATGGGGACAAATTGGACACTGTACTTGATGGCCCTGCCGGGTATAGCCTTTTTCTTTGTATTTAATTATTTGCCCATGGGTGGCATTATCATGGCCTTTAAAGATTTTAACTACCGTGACGGCATATGGGGCAGCCCCTTTGTGGGTTTTTCAAACTTCAGGCTTTTTTTCCGTTCTGCCGCTTTCCCCGTGGTAATTTATAATACGCTTTTTCTTAACGCTTTAGGAATAATAATCGGCATAATTATCCCGTTATACCTTGCATTGGCGCTTAACGAGGTACGGCACAGGCTGATCAGGCGTGTTTCCCAATCGGTGATGATATTTCCCAATTTTATTTCAGCTGTTGCAGTAAGCGTTATTGTATATAACATATTCAGCTACAAGTTTGGTGTTGCAAACCAAATCAGGGAATTACTCGGATTGGCCCCCAGGGACTGGTATACCAATTCCCTGGAATGGGTCATGTATTACTTGATAGTTAGAACCTGGAAGGGTGCGGGCTACAGCTCAATAATATACTTGGCTGCCATTACCGGGGTCTCGCCCGAGCTCTATGAATCGGCGGAAATTGATGGAGCCAACCGCGTGCAACAAATTTGGTATATTACACTGCCCAGCATAAAATCAATCATTATCATTCTCTTTATTTTATCGGTAGGCCGAATTTTTACCACCGATGCGGGTTTTATATGGCTGCTCATCGGCGACCGCACGAACTTGTTACAGTACATGGACACCATTGATACCTACGTGTTCCGCATGGTACGCGGAAGCCCTCACGTGGGCAGGACAACTGCAATAGGCCTGCTGCAGTCCGTATCTTGCCTTATAACGGTGCTCATGGCAAACCTGGTCACCCGCAAGATTTATCCCGAAGGTGCCATATTCTAACGGGGCATATTATGACAGTTGCATATTCTAACAGGGGGTATAAATAATGAATGGAATAAAGTATAATGCCGTGAACGCGGGCAATCGTGTTAACAGGAGCTTTTCCGATTATACCTGGGAATTTACGAGTTACACGATTGTTATATTCTTTGCCTTGATTTGTTTAATACCTTTTGTACTAGTAATCATTGTATCTTTTACCGATGAAACCATGATCCTGCGTTACGGCTACAGCTTATTCCCAAAGAAACTTTCTCTTGATGCTTATAAATTCATATTCTCCAGGGGATCCGACATACTAAACTCGTACAAGGTTTCTATTATAGTTACTTCCGTGGGTTCAGTCATGTCGTTGCTGATGGTGTGCATGTTTGCCTATGTGCTTTCCAGGAAGACGTTAAAATATCGTAATGTGATTTCATTCTACATGTTTTTTACAATGCTTTTCAGCGGAGGCCTTGTACCTTTCTTTGTACTGGTAACCTCCCTTGGCCTTCGCAATACCTACTGGGCGATGATACTCCCATCCCTTATGAATGCCTGGAACGTATACCTGATGCGGAATTTTTTCAACACCATACCTGAAACTATATTTGAATCTGTTAAAATTGATGGTGCCGGTGAGATGACCATATTTGTCAGGTTTGCCTTGCCGTTGTCGCTGCCGGGCATAGCCACGGTATTCTTGTTCATTGTAGTGGGTTATTGGAACGATTGGTTTAGTGCCATACTATTTATTAGCAAAGCTGAACTTTATCCCTTGCAGGCAATGCTGCGTTTCATCATGTCAAATCTTGCACAGCTGAACATGTCAGCCCAGCTTATGGCTACTGCCCGCAAGCTTCCCGAAGAGAGCGTAAAGATGGCAACCATGGTTATAACCATTGGCCCTATTATATTTGTATACCCTTTCCTGCAGAAATATTTCGTGCAAGGTATTGTAATAGGTGCGGTGAAAGGCTGACAGGAGTTTTATTTAAGAAAAGGAAGGAAGGAATGGATCATGCAAGAAATTTACAATGCCATACTGGATTATGTTAAAACCCTTGAAATCATCGATACCCATGAGCACTTGCCCGGAAAAGAAGAATACCTGGACAAAAACACTGATATCCTGAAGGAGTACCTGATTCATTATTTTAGCACTGACCTGCTTTCATCGGGCTTGTCAAGGGAAAACTATAATTTTGTTGTTGACGCATCAAAACCCTTGATAAAGCGGTGGGAGGTTGTTGAGAAGTATTGGGAAAACGCGCGGTATACCGGCTACGGCCGGGCGATTGACCTTACCGTACAGGAGCTCTATGGTATAGAACGAATTGACCGCAGCACCATCGAAAAGGCCAACGAACTTTTTCTCAAAGGGCGCAGTGATAGTCCCTACAGGCGGATACTCAAGGAAAAGTGCAAAATCCGTACTTGCCTTGCGGACAACATGGACTTGGAATCGGACAGGAGATATTTTACTCCTGTGTACAAGCTTGACACCCATATCTTTTTCCGCAATATTGACCAGGTAAGGCAGCTATCCGGGGAAGCCGGGGTGGCGGTTACTTCCTTCGATGATTGGCTGGAACTGGCGGAAAGTATGATAGAGCGGGCTATTTCACGGGGTATAACGGTTTTCAAGAGCGGCCTTGCCTATGAACGTCCCATTTTCTACGAAAAAGCGAATTATACCCAGGCCGAGGAAGCATTCAACAAGATATTTAAATATTTTCACCTGCCTGATTGGGCATCCCGGGAACTTAAGATAAAGAAGGAATTTGAGGATTACATGATGCATTTTGTTTTGCATATCATAAACAAGCACGGCCTCACCGTGCAGTTCCATACCGGCATACAGGAAGGCAACGGCAATATATTAGGCAACAGCAACCCTGTACAGTTAAGCAACCTCTTTCTTACATATAATAATATCAAGTTTGACCTCTTCCATATCAGCTACCCGTATTACGGGGAAGCAATTGCACTGTGCAAGATGTTTCCAAATGTATACCTTGATATGTGCTGGGCCCATATCATATCTCCGCACAGCTCCATGGAATTTTTAAGCGAATTCATTGATACAGTGGCAGTAAACAAGGTAAGTGCCTTCGGCGGCGACTATTGCATGGTGGACCCTGTTTACGGGCACCAGTTGATGGCAAGGCAGAATGTGAGCAGGGTACTTGCTGAAAAGGTGAGCCACGGTATTTTTAGTGTTGACCGGGCTTGCAGGGTAGCGAAGATGATGTTCTTTGACAATCCTGTTGAAATTTTCAATTTAAAGGGATAATCTAGTATTAGGATTATATAAAGGGAGGGAGATAGGGTTAATGGAAATCACGCTTATACATGGCCAAGGGCATAAGGGAAGCACATATCATGTTGCATCCATGATGAAGAAGCTGCTGGCTGACAACGGTACCAAAGTTCATGAGTACTATATGCCCAAGGATACGCCCGGCTTTTGTGCCGGTTGTTTTCAGTGTTTTCAAAAAGGTGAGGAATACTGTCCCCAGGCTGATAAGGTGCAAAAAATAGTAGAATCAATGCGTCGTTCAGAAGTCATCATAATAGACTCTCCTACATATTGCCTTGAAATGACAGGGCAGCTAAAGACGCTGTTTGATCATTTAGGTTACATGTGGATGTCGCACAGGCCAAGAAAAGAAATGTTTTCAAAAATAGGCATTGCGTTATCCACCACTGCAGGGGCAGGTGCAAAGAGGGTGACAAAATCCATAGCGAGACAGATGTCCTGGTGGGGAGTCCCTAAAATTTACAGGATGCATTTCAGTGTCAATGCATCCTGTTGGGAAGACGTTCCGGATAGAATCAAGAAAAAGATTTCACAGGAAACCCGGAAATTATCCGGTAATATAAAAAAGATGGTCGGTAAGGCCAAGCCTGGTTTTAAAACCATGTTTTTATTTAACATTATGCGAAAAATGCAGCAATCGAATACATGGAACATGACCGACAGGAATTATTGGCAGGAAAACAACTGGCTTGAAGAAGGCAGACCGTGGAAGTAGTCAGCCTGCTTCGCAGCTTCTTACATCAGCCGTATGCGCCCCATGTCAGCTCTATATGGCCCTTAATGATACACCATCCAGCAGCCATTGGGTTGTGTTTCCGCCGCTCCCGGTATCTCTTACCTGCACGAAAAACTCGACAGTAACACTGGAAACATTGGAAGGCACGGGAATATCCGATGCTTTCTGGTGGAAAACATAGCCCTTGCCTGATTGATCACCTTCCGCACTATACCCGATTTCAACAGTTATAAGGTTTACCCTGCCTGCCTCTTCGTAAAAGACACTTGCCCTGATGTTGAGACCATCAAATCCTCCCTCCGCAGTCCTTCGAAAGTTTTCTGCGAAGCTTAAGACCAGGAAGCAACCCGGGGTTACTGAAACTCGCTGGGATAAAGTAGCAGTTTTTGTAACAGGTGCGGTAGTCTGCGAAGATATAAATTCCGCGCAAACAAATCCTTCATAGGGCTTTTCAAAAGACCGGACAGTAAAATTTGTCGTGGTTACATCCCAAAAAGCAAATGTCTGGAACACACCTTCCTGTTCAAACCCACCATTTTTAATTAGTTCAGTTGGAGGGCAGCGGCGGATTGCAGGGTTTACTTGTTTGTCCAATAACGGGCAATCAGCGTTTAACGGGCAATCAATACTATTCTTGTTATTTATCACTATGTTTTTCTCATCTTTTTTATCCTTCTCACCTTTTTTCGGCGGATGGCATTCCGGGAAATTCACATCGAAAGGAGGGCACTTGTATTCATTATCAATCATAATACTATCTCCTTTTTTATTATTTTATGTATACTTATATTACTCGTTTATAATTTGAATTGTTGAATATGCAAAGCTTTTCTCTTCAATATAATATGTTCTGCATGTTAACAATGTGCACACGTGACAAAGGGACGGGGGTATTGCCACCGGGGGTATTATCACCTCCTGATATGGGCATGACAGGGGACTATGCAAAATGGCACTGTGCATCTTGTAACAATCCATAAAGTATTAACATAAAATGATATTACAAGTTAACCCTTGTTTTGTTAACCTTTTATTCTGCTTTACTAACATTTTTATTTTTTGGGGGAGGGTTCAACCATGCTCTCGAGCATTGAATTTATAAAACAGTCCCTGGGCTTGCACCTGTTTTTTGCAAGGATTATGAAAGAACACTCATTTTTCTTGCAAGCGGCGTTTACGCCAAGGGACACAAGCTTTGCCCAACAGGCGGATACTTTCCGCAGGGAATTTGACGGTCTCCTGGGAGAGGCGGTTCATCTATCAGATGGCATTGTTAATCCAGCGGTTCTTCGATCCGGCGAAGTGGTAACGCCTTTTACTCTGGATGCGGAAAAAGCAACCACCTTCTTTACAGGAGTCCAAATTCCAACCCAACTGACGAAGGAAGAGGCGGGGTTGTCGGGCGGTAATTGTGACACAGGGACGGGGGTAATGCCACTATGTGACAAAGGTGACAAAGGAACTGGGATAATATCACTTCCCAAGCTTGAAAAACGCGTATTTGAACTTAACAAAAGGGTTATAAATGCAACCGCCGGGTTGATACAATTCAAGAAAAACATCCTGTCGAATGTTTTAAACTGTAAAATGTTTACCTTTAACTACCCCTTGCTAATCATACACATAACCCGTGAGGCGGAGTTGTATCTTACACAACTTAAAAGGCTTCAAAGAAGGGAAATGCCAAGCCCGAAAAAAGAAGCCCGCGAATTGGAGTTTTTCTGGAACAGGCAAATGGCCGAGCATGCCAAGTTTATCCGGGGTTTGCTTGACCCCACGGAAAATGATTTGATTATCCAGGCAAATAATTTTGGGAACGAGTTTGACCAATTGACGGCAAAAGCAAAGGCGGCATTGGAATCGACCATTCCGTTGGAAAAAATAACTGGAAAAAGCTTAAGAGCAACCGAGGATTTACGGAACTTCAAGGCGCAAGGCACACAGGGCATTCTTGAGTGTAAAATAAGGTCAATTATTATTCCGTTGCTGGGTGACCACGTCCTGCGTGAAGCAAATCATTATTTGCGGCTGCTCAAAATGTTTGAAAAAGCCAGGGAGAATAGCAACTCCAAAAATCAAGCAGCTCCGTAATTAAGCAGCCCCATGATTAGGCAGCTCCATAATTAGGCCGATTCATAATTAAGAAGATTCATAATAAGGTCAAAAAGACCTGCTTTGAATACAAAATAGTATTTCAAACAGGTCTTTTATCCTTTATATATGAATGGAAAACATATGAAAGATTTTTAATAAAAAAGTCAGAATATAAGGTTATTTGGAAAATTATGCGACTTTGTTAACGGTATTGTTAACTGCCGGGATTTTATAATTATCGTGAAGCAATATCTGCTGATACAGGGCTTGTCAGCCAATAACAGATGAATACAGACGAATATAGATAAAAAATTCCCGGACGGGCTGTACTCGTCCCTACGGTGTGCCGGAAAACAAGTTCCTGGCTATTGTCAAATACTTTTGCAAAAATCCGGCTGTACCGGGCGGGTATGAGAAGGTCTTCCCGCATTGTGATAATACAGCTTATCTTCCATGCGGAGAAAATCTCAAGACGGTGACAATTTCTGAATGCCGGTTATTGGGATATGGGAAGAGAATCAATAAAAAGATTATCCGGAGGTGCAAACGGAGTGGCAAAATTAATACAATTAACACGGGTGACAAAATTAATGCGGAAAAAAAGTATTCTTATTATTGATTATTTCAATGCTGTCAATCATATTCAGCTGGGTGGTGCCTGTATTTGCCGAAGATTCAGACGTCACTATCTTCAACTTGGGGCCGGAAGGTGACGAAGACGCCGTAACGGAACCCTCTATCCGGATGGGCGGCTTGAGATTGAAGGCAGCGGGCCGATGAGAGACTATTATGTTTTCGATAGTCCGTTATATAATGTCCGTACTCAAATAAAATCCGTTACAATTTCAGATGAGGTAACAACAATAGGTTCATATGTATTTTATAGATGCAGTGCCTTGACTCCCATCACCATACCTGGCGGGGTCACAACCATAGGAAATTCAGCTTTTTATGGTTGTCGTTCACTGGAATCCATAACAATTCCCTCTTCGGTTACAGAACTTGGAGAGGGGGCATTTATGTCTTGTTTGTCACTTACTGCCGTCGAATTTGAAAGCGGATCCACCATCACTACCATTAGCAAATCTCTTTTTGGAAGTTGCTTTAAATTAAGTGAAATCAATATCCCTGAATCGGTAATGACAATAGATGAAGCCGCGTTTTCCGACTGTATTGCCTTGACTTCCATTACCATACCTGGCGGAGTCACGAGCATAGGAAAGAGGGCCTTTTACAACTGCAGATCACTGGCGACAATCATAAACAACCATAACGGGAACCAAACCATTGGAGAAAATGCATTTCAAGACTGCGGAATCGGTTTATCCGGAGAAAAAAGGGCGTATGCCTATACCGACAACGAAAACTTTATTGCTGCGATAAAAGCTGCCGGATACAGGGTGAATTATACCATATCTTTTGAAAGCAACGGTGCTGTGGTTGGACAATTAACGGAAGTTCCTTATGATTCGACCATCATGGCACCGGCTGACCCGACCCGTGAAGGTTTTGTCTTTGCAGGCTGGTACAAAGATAATGAACTTAACGAGAGGTGGGACTTTGACACCGATACTGTAACATCGGATGTAACACTTTACGCCAAGTGGACTGAAGAAGAATACACCTTGAAATTCGACTCGAACGGCGGTACGGATGTGAGCCCCATTACGGTCAAGTACGGGGATGCCATTACACTGCCGACGCCTACGCGGGCAAATTATATATTCGAAGGTTGGTACGAGGAGGAGATGGACAACAACGGCAGCGGTACCCAGTTCACCGCCACGACCATGCCCGATTTGGGAGCAAACGGCACGGAAAAGACCCTCTACGCCAAGTGGAGGGCGAAGACACCGATTGACTATTCGCCGTCGCCCGTAGCTTTTACTTACGGCGATGCTGATGCAGAATACACCGTAAGCTACCTTGGGCTTATAGGATTTAAAGTTGAGTACTATGTAAGCGGTGCATGGATAGAGGCGGCGCCGAAAGACGCGGGGATATACGATATACGCATTAGCCGCGCCGAGGATGAGACTTATGCATCTTATGATTCGGGAATTCTTGATGATTACTTTGTTATAAATCCTGCAGAGCTGACCGTTTCCGTGAAGCCTGGGCTTATCATCACGAAGGCTTATGACGGGACTACGACGGTAACTGGAGTTGAGCCTGACTGGCTCGTGTTGGAGGGACTGAAGAACGGTGAGACGGCAAGTGCCTTAGGTACATGGAACTATGACGACGCTAATGCTGAGATGGGCAAGACGATTAACATTACCGGCATTAGCATTATTTATGACGGGACCGCAAGTAGCAACAACTATACCTATACTCCTGTAGCGCTTACTGCGACGGGGGACATCACCAACGCCTCACAGCCGAAGACTAACGTCACAATCAACTACGCGGCAGAAACGGTCAACACCACTGTACTCATGGAATACAGCACGGACGAGACAGGCTGGACAAGCTGCGCCGACAACATGGCAATCGATGCCGGCTGGTTTGGCAATAATGTATACTTTAGGCTGAAAGCAAAGCCAAATTACGATGCAGGTGAGATTCAAACGCTGAACATACCTGCAAGACCGGCTACTCCAGCCGCGACCGGGATAAGCGAAACCTGGTTTGGACAGGGCAACAGCAAGATATCGGGCGTTAATGCGACGATGGAGTATAGGATCGGAACGGATGAAAGCTGGAGTGATATAACAGGAGAGGAACTTACAGGTCTTGCAGCGGGTACCTATTATATCCGCGTAAAGGCGACGGAAAGCAGCTTCAGGAGCCTTGAGCAGGAGATCGTCCTTACAGATGGTCCGAAAATCACCGTGACTTTTATTGAAAACGGCGGGAGCGAAGTAGCTGACATTACGGGTCTAAGCTACAATGCCTTAATATCGGCGCCTTCACCAGACCCGACTCGTGAAGGATATACTTTCAGCGGCTGGTACAGGGACAGTGCACTTGAAAACGAATGGAATTTTGGAACTGACAGGGTAGTTGAAAATACCAATCTATACGCCAAGTGGACTATAGAAGAATACACCCTGGAATTTGACTCGAACGGGGGCACGGATGTAAGTGATATTACAGCTAATTACGGGGATGCCATTACACTGCCTACTCCTACGCGGGAAGGTTACATGTTCGACGGGTGGTATGAAGATGAGACGGACAATAACGGCAGCGGTACCCAGTTTACCGCCACGACCATGCCCGATTTGGGCCCGGACGGGACGGTAAAGACATTGTACGCGAAGTGGACGATCAACTCGTACACCCTGGTATATAAAGCCGGGGAGCACGGAAGCATCAGTGGAAGCATGACCCAAAGCGTAAGCCACGGCGGAAGCGGCACGACGGTAACTGCCATCCCCGATACGGGCTACCGTTTTGCAAGGTGGAGCGACGGTGTTACGACTGCGTCGAGGACAGACACGAATATCACGGGTAATATTGAAGTAACTGCCGAGTTTGAAATAAACATCTACAAGGTAACTTTTGACTCAAATGGCGGAAGTGCCGTCTCCAGCCAAACAGTACCCTATAACACAACTGCTGCTGAGCCGAAAGCTCCAGCAAGGGAAGGCTACACGTTTGAAGGCTGGTATTCGGACAGCATGCTATCAACCAGGTTCGACTTTTCAACACCCATAAAGGGAGATATAACCCTATATGCGAAATGGGAGTATAACCTTGAACCTGAAGAAGATCAAGCCAAGACCATAATGGTGACAGAGGTAACCAGCAGCCTGTTTGCCGGGAGAGAAGGACAAATCAGCGCCAGTGCAAACATGGAAAATGCTTTCTCAAGCTCGGTGGAGGTGAAGATACCCGAAACGGATGTGGTCAAGGAGAGCTTCGGTTTTTCCATTGCAGACGAGGTATTCTCATTTGATATCTCCCTCTATATCAAGGGAACAGGCCAAAAAACAAAGCCTGCCCAGGGCTTACTCGGTGACCATCTCGCTGCCGGTGCCGGAAAACCTATTGAGCGTGAAGGAAGGAATCATCGTTGTGCATATATCCGAAAGCGGCGTCGTAACAGTAATTCCATCGAGGCTTGAGCAGAAGGATGGAACCTGGCACATCACCTTCGAGGCAACGGAGTTCTCGCCTTATGCGCTGGTGGTCAGAAACTCCCGGAGCTATGATGAATCAGAGGGAGTGCCATATTACCTTGATGAAAAAGGTAATATGGTCTTTATCGGTTTTGCTGCAAACGGCAAGTACATTGCTCCCGAAGGTGTTATCGTATACACTGTACAAAACAAGAAAGATTTCACCGATATATCCGGGCACTGGGCGCAAAGCTACATCGACTTTGTGACAGAGCGCGAGATCTTCCTCGGCACAAGCAGGAACACTTTCGCCCCTGATGAAGCCATGACCCGGGCCATGTTTGTAACAGTCATAGGACGGCTTTACGAGCGCAGCTACGGTGAAATTACCCCGTCAGCCAACCCCACATTCAATGACTGCGACTATTCCGCCTGGTACGGGAAATACGTGGACTGGGCGGCTGAGAATAATATAATCAAAGGATACGGGAACGGGCTATTTGGTCCTGACGATCCTGTCACCCGTGAGCAAATGGCGGTGATACTCCATCGCTTTGCAAGCTTCCTAGGGATGCTGCCGATTGATATGGATGATACGCTGCGCTATGCCGACGCTGATAGCATTGCAGGCTACGCAAGGGAAGCGGCGCTATACTGCCAGGCCACTGGCATAATCGGCGGGCGCCCTGGCGGCATATTTGCACCAAAAGATACCGCTACCCGCGCCGATGTGGCGACGATAATAAAGAGGTTTATTGAGGTTGGGCTTCGCTAAAATGTCACGTAACACAAGTGACACGGAGACTGGGGTAATGACACTCTTAATACAAGGATTATACGGATTAACTATAATGAAAGAATAAATCCAAGAGCGACCCTGCTGAAAGGCAGGGTCGCAAAGTATTCAGGAGAAACACGGGATGGAGTCTATAGTTTGATTGAAGCTGCAAGTTACTGTGTGGTATAATAATTACATCCATGAAGAAATGTCATTGAATTTGTTTGGATATGCCGAGAGTAGATGGAGGTGCTGATGTGGAAAAACGAATACGGGATGAATTAAATACCCTTAAAGACATCATAGTTAACACCGTCCCTGTAGAACAGATTATTCTGTTCGGTTCCTATGCGAATGGTACACCAAATGCTGATTCAGACCTGGATATTTACGTGGTGATGCCGGAAAATGCAGATATTAGAGAAATTGATGCAATGAAGTTGATTTACAGGGCGCTTCAGAATAAAAAAACAATGCCTGTAGATGTGGTAGTTAGTAAGAAAAATAAGTTTAACCAACGAAAATCCACTCCCTCCATTGAACGTCAAATAGCACAAGAAGGGGTGGTGCTATATGGGTAATAGAAAGATTTTGATAGCGGCGTTTAGCGATACAGACTAAAAAGACAAAAAAAGATTTGTTAGGTTTGTTGTACCTAGAGAATGAGTTATTGTTTTATCGTATAAACACCAGTTCAATATAAAAGCTTAAAAAGTCTCATAATAATAAAATCTCATAAAAATAGAGTATACTGTAAAAATATGTAGAATACCACAATAGGTAAATTTATAGCGATTATTGGCTTGCCTATGCTTGATTTTGCTTGCTTGCCTGTGCTTGATGCTTTGCAACTGGCGGTTGCGAAATTTCCAAGCTAAATTGCTAGATTGCAATTGGCCAATTTTTTATAATTGATGTGTCGACAAGAATTAGAAAGGATTGAATGCAGATGATTTTGTCAGAAAAAATTGCAATGTTAAGGAAAAATTTGGATGGTCCCAGGAGGAGCTTGCAGAGCAGCTTGGTGTATCGAGGCAGTCCGTATCCAAGTGGGAACTTGGTGCAGCAATACCCGATCTTGATAAGATATTGCGCTTGAGCCAGCTGTTCGGCGTGACAACGGATTACCTGCTGAAGGATGATGCACCGGACGATGCCTGTCTTGATAGCCATGACGAGGAGCCGGGCACCCGCAGTGTATCAATAGAGGAAGCAAATGCATACATGGAGCTTGTTAAATCAATCTCGGGCAAGATGGCAAATGCTATTTTACTGCTGATTTTTTCACCGGCTATTCTAATCCTGCTCATGGGATATAGTGAATATAAGGCAGTGCTTGGTGAAAACACGGCAGGTGGAATAGGAATTGCGGTTTTGCTTGCCTTGGTATCCTTCGGGGTTTCCGTGATTATTTATAACGGAATGAAGCTCAGCAAATATGAATACCTGGAAAAGGAAATAATTTCACTTGAATATGGTGTCCAGGGCATCGTGAAGAAAAATAAAGCCGGGTTTGAGGATAGGTTCAGGTTGTTTATTACGGTTGGCGTGGCCTTTTGTATTTTCGGGGTGGTGCCGCTCTTTGTTGCAGGGGTGATGACGGAGGATGATTTCGCAAGCGTATGCGGTGTAGCTGCATTGCTTTTATTTGTTGCAATTGGTGTCAACCTTTTTGTACGCGCCGGTATGATTAACGGCAGTTATAACAAGCTTCTACAGGTTGATGACTTCACTATTCATAATAAGAAATCAATAAAAAAACAGCATCGATAGCAGGCATTTATTGGCCCATTGTTGTCGCGATTTTTCTGGGGTACAGCTTTATAACAGGAAACTGGGGATCCAGCTGGATTATATGGCCTGTGGCAGGAGTGCTTTTTGCGGCAGTTTGCGGGATTGTATCGATTATGAATAAGAAGTAAGGCTTGGTTTATCCGTGAGATAATATAGCGTGAAGCTTGGACTATATCGATTATGAATAAAAAGCAGGAGCTAAGAACCAGGTGCCATTATTTATTGGTAATTAGACGCTATCTATTGACCATTATGTACAAGTTATTAGTATTTGTTAGGCAGCCATTGGTCATTAACCATGAGCTGCAAATTATTAGTTAAGCAGCCATTACCCATTGGCTGCTAGTTATTAGTTATAAGCTATTAGTTATTAGCCATTAGCTATTAGCCAATAGCCTGCCAATAACCACCCCACCTGCTTTCAGCTTTATTTTTCGCGGTTGCTTGCAACCTGCTGCAGGATGCTGAATATTTCTTCCGGTGAAGCTCCTTTGACATTGAGCTCCACAAGGACATCCCCGTACAATACGCTAAATCTCATTCGCATGCCTGGCTCGTCACCCTCATCTGAAACCTCGTAAGCTCTTGCCTGTACTGTATCAAGTGTTAACTCTTCTGCGAGGAAAACGGGGTTGGTGACGATTTCCCGCAAATCAGCAGGCACTGAGTCGGCGCGGGGAATCGGGTAAAGGGAGAGGTCATAATTCTTCCTGTCGCTTATGGAAGTGATGCGTGCTTTATCGTTATCACCCGGGTATGAAACACGCCAATCGATATATCCCATGCCCTTTGTCCAATGAGCAAGCAGTTCATTTCGCTCCTGGTTAATAAAGCGCAAGGCATCTTCAAAAACAAATCCTTCAGGCAGTGTTGCGGGTAGATATGCGCCAAAATCGGCATCCAGGCGGGCTTCATCCAAGGTAAGCTTATCGTTGCGC
>JAAZDH010000079.1 GCA_012512865.1 Clostridiaceae bacterium
CATCATTACAACACCTATAAAAGACAAATAAAGCCATTTTTTAAGATTTGATAAATTAAGCCTTGATATCCTAATACAAATCAATGTATAAATTAGTAAAGCAATGGTTGTCCATATTATGTACAAGTTTATTCCAAAAATACTTAATGAAAATATACTGATTACAACCAATGTCAAGAAAATGCTTCGCATGACTTTAAAAGCCGAACCTCAGTCACTCTCCAAATCCCTCATATAACCCGAATCCCCTAACTATTATTTCTGGCTTCTCCTCTGGTGACATAATGCCTGTTCGGCAATTTTCACATTTGAATTCATGAGGTCCCGATAATAATTGCATAGGATTTATCTCATCAAAATATTCAAGTACATCTTCAGGTATGTCTTCTTTTGCACCACAATTAGAGCAGACATACTTGACTGTATACTGCTTTTTGGGTTTCATTGATACGGCTTTCTTCTTCCCTTTTTTCTTCTTTTTCATTGATACATTTTCTCCTTGCTGTAATCTTTCTTAAAAATTTATCTATATCCCCATATTCTTTAATTTCGCCCTTCTTATTTCGATGAACAATTTTGTACAACAGCATTTGTCCCCCGCATTGATCACACTGCAGTGGATCTTTTCCTTTATATGAAATTACATTTTTTCTCCATGAAAATGGCTTGATAACACTCTTCACAAGCTTACCTAATTTCTCCATTATTTCTCTCACATTTTTCCTTGCTCTCCTACCATGAATTCCATAATATCTAACCATCTTAAAATTCTTATCTGGAATATGCTTTATTACATTATGAATAAACTCATACTTATCCATAACTACAGTATGAGTTACCTGTTCCCTTTCATATACAAAAGCAACATTTTCCCCATCATAACCCACTATTCTACTGTCTGCAATAGCTGGGTGACGTACATATCTTGCCATGTATCTGGCAGCACTTTTGGTTTTTCCTTCTATTCGCCTTTTAGCCTGTATATTAAATCCATTAGTACGTTCCTTGAAACAACAATCTATGATCCTTCCTAATTCTCTATCTTGTGGCAGTTCTTTTTTCATTGCCTTTAATATTCCATATTGCCACTTCTTCCGAATGATTTTGTAATCTATATATGGCATTTCAATCCATTCACCATTAGAAGTCAATCCTCCCTCTGTCATGAGCATATGCACATGCATGTTTGTTTTTAAATCTCTACCAAACGGATGTAATACCATAATTATTCCAGGCTGCGCTTTTTTCCTTTTAGGATTGAATTTCTGTACAATTTCTTTCATAACATCACCAGCTGTATCCAACATCAGTTTCTGCATTTTTGCATTTCCTTCGAAGTATTTCCAGAGTTTATCAGATACAGTCAGTATTATATGTCGGTAAGGAACTGCATACATTTCTGCATTAATCTTTTCTGCCCACTCGTCTGCATGTTTCTTCCCGCATCTACTGCAAATACGGCTTTTGCAACTATGTGCTATCTTCTTTACAGAACCACAATCCTCACACATATATAACGAATATCCATTCTTGTAATCCATACAACCAAGCATTTTTTCTACTTCTCTGATTTCAACCGCTCTCACTTTATACCAATCATGTCTCTTATATGATTCCCAGTTGTTATCCGTTATCAATATTAACTTAAACGTCAAAATTATTGCTTTAATCACTGTCGATACATTATTCATATCATCAATTCTATCTATTTTATAATATTTTTGCAACCAAAAATCGAATATTCCATTTTATTGCATTAATTCCATCATACAGGAGTTTTATAAATTACTATACTTAGATAAAGTCTTACGGGAATTTTCATATACTGTAAAAATTTTTCCTCGTCTCTCCTACATATTCTTTTTTAAATTTTCTGCAATATTTTGCAACTTTCTCAATCTATGATTAACACCAGATTTACCGATGGGAGGGTATAACATCTCTCCTAATTCTTTTAATGTGGCCTCCTTATACTGTATGCGCAAC
>JAAZDH010000080.1 GCA_012512865.1 Clostridiaceae bacterium
AATATATACAGGTAGTCACCTTTATCCCAACGTATATATTCAACTTCTGGTGGAGTCGTGTCTGATACGTCCAAAGTAGTGCTGTACAGATCAAGCTTGTTACTGTTAAGCGTTGCATCATATACGTTCTTGATATTTACAATTATTGTTTTCCCTGCCAGGCCTTTGCTGAAGGTCACCGTAAACTTGGTAGCAGCAGTTGTAGGATCAAACGACAATGTCAAGCCATCAATTGCTTTACCTTCTTCATCAAGAACTTCAATGTTGTCCTTTCCAAAAGTAACCGTCTTGGTAAATTCAACCGTAATCTGGTTTTCTTCGGTTACCTTGATTTCCTTAACTTCCGGTGCAGTCTTGTCTGCTGAAATTGCAATCGTAAAGTCAGCGGTTTCAAACTTGTTGCCCCACAGGTCTTTTATTTCATAACTAGTGCTGGTATTTGTTACGGTTGCCTTGCCAAGTATCCTGAAGGTGGTTTCCCCTTCCGGAATGGGCCTGTCTACATCATCTTCTCCCGTGTAGAACCATGCATATACCTTGCTGTAACTATCGTCATGATCAACCAAATTATTGCCGTCAGCGTCAGAAGTTACCTGTGTTGCAATCCATGCTGTGAAGGTATGGGAGAACATTTCCCTGATGATTCCGCTTACGGGCTTGTTAAATTCAACCTCGACACATTCCTGCTTGGCTGATTTAATTGTTGCTACAGGAGCGGATGTGTCTTTTACATAGGTATAAGTTAATGACTTAACAATGTTTTCGAATCCTGCATAATCCTTGAACCCCTGGATTGTAATATCGTAATCCTTGCCATCAGCCAGCGTTGAGTAAAGGGGTATCTTAACAGCGTCGGTTCCTTCTCCGATTCCACTAACATTTACCGACAATGTTGAAGTCCCGGATTTTACTGTAACAGTACCCTTATCTTTAATGGGTTCATCAAAGTATGCAGTAAATTCCTTCGGCCCAGTTGCCTCGAAGCCAACAACTTGCGGCAATGTGGCATCAAAGTACTTGAACTCAAATTCCTGCTTGGAGCCAAGAATCTTATCGCTTATGGTTAATTTTGCATTAGTTTGGTTATTTGGAACCGAATCCTTTGTAAGGTTCAGCACTGCAACTTTGCCACTTGCGCTTACAGTGTCGATCTTTCCGGTGCTAAGAGTATAATTATCCTTTTTCGCTACCTCGGCATTAGTGGTTACATCAAGGTTATATTCTACTTTAACCTGGGTCAGGTTGTCGGTAGATACGCTTACAACTCTTAACTGAGCTTCCTTGATGGTAACGTTGATCTTTGCCTTGAGGTCCGTGTCTGAAACTACACCTTCAATTTCAGTCTTCGGCATTGCTTTTGTGTTGTCTACTGTAGGCCATGCTACATCAAGCATTGCAGTAGTGCCGTCGCTGTAGAAAGCCTTTACCTGATTAGGCAGGTTCAATGTTTCTCCTACGTTGATTTCAATGTCGTAAAGGGTTTCCAACGATACTATAACGGCTTCTTCAATTAATCCTGCTGCAATTGCAACAGCCTTCTTTTCTTCGTCGCCCTCAACTATTACATCAATAACTTTCTTGCCTGCGTTGGGTCCTGTCTTGTATTCTGCGCTGAGTGCAGCGTAAGACATTCCAACTACGTCGCCTCTCAACAGGAACGCTTCATCCATCCTTGAAGCTTCGCTCTTTGAGAAACCAGTTTTTTCTGCGAATTCTGCTATGGAGAACTTATACTCGAAATCTTCGCCCTGCACATAGCCCAACAATGCAAGAACCATCTTCGCATATTCTCTTCCGAGCAGGTTGTCCTTCGGTGCAAATTTCCCGTCAGGTCTGCCAGCTACGATATTGTTCTTTACGGCATAAGCTATATATTTTACAGCCCATGCAGCAATTTCGCCAGCGTCACTGAACTTCTGCTTCAGAAGATTCTCTGCTTCTGCCTGGTCCATTGCCAAGGCTTCATCTTCAAGATTAAATATCCTTAACAGCAATGCCACGCCTTCTTCCCTCAGAAGACGATCTTCCAAGGCTGGTTCATATGCTGTTTCGGATTTTCCCTTGAAGAGGCCTAAGTCGTATAATGTTTTTGCCTCATCTTCATAGTCGGATGCGGCAAATACCGGTACTACTAACATTCCTGCCACTAAAGCTACTGTCATCAGTACCGCTAACAACTTTTTGAGACTCTTCATACTCTCAAATCCTCCTTGTCTTTTTTTTGGGGAAAAGGTAAACTAATTTGAAAGTCGGGTTACCCCTCTCCCCTCTGCAGCAATAACCCAACTCTTTGGCTATATTATCCACCATAGGCGGAACTCGCCCACGGTGAATTCAAAGAAATTATATCATTGGGCTTTTTGCTCGTCAACAAATAGAGTGCAAGTGTAAAAATATTGTAACAGAACTGAAATAATCAAAAAACGCATTTCCCCTGGTTCCGTTGAGCTTTTGAAGCATAGGTGAATACAATATATTGTGTGTTAAAGAATAGCCTTGGGGAATATATTGTGTTTTAAGAATTGTTTTATTGAAAGGATAACTTAATAAATAAATGATTATCAATGAATATATTTATTATTGTTAATTAAGTAAAATTAAAAATTTATAATTTAAAAAACATATAAATGTAGTATTTTAAAGAGTTTCAAGACACGGTTCAAAGAAGAAAGCCGGTAAATTACCGGCTTTCTTCTTTTTTCATCCACAATTTACTCCACGATTTACAAAGCAAAGTTGTTATTCCAGCTAAGATTTATTATGCCGTTATTTCCCGCTAAAACTTCTTTCTGCCCTTTCTATGGCTTTCTTGACTATATTTCCGCAATCCCTGGATGATACGGAGCCCCAACCTTCTGCAGCAACCTTGTTGTATACTCCAAGTTCTTTCGCTATTTCCGCTTTTAACTCTTCAGACATTAAACTCCTTCGTCTGCCCACGGCGAAACCCCCTTTCTTTTACGTTTGCAACGTCAAAACGTGCAATCGTACATTTATATTATTTGCAATAATATAAATTTGATTACCTGAAATATTTTCCAATCACATCTTTTCCGGCTTTGACGGCGTGGAAATTTCAGCTAACAACTCAGATACTTCCATGTCAAATCTCCTGTCGGTTGCAATATCTCCTATTGCAAGTATTCCCACCAGCTTGTTGTTGTCAACCACGGGAATTCTTCTTATTTGATTTGATGCCATTTTAGCCGCAACTTCTTCTATATCAGCATACTGGTCAACGGTTATTACATTCGTTGTCATCACGTCACTCACGGGCGTAGTTCTTGGATCCTTCCCATGGGCAATATTTCTTACAACAATATCCCTATCCGTTATAATTCCCACGATGTTATCATTGTCATTGGTATCCACAACGGGAATCGATCCTATGTTATGCTTCTGCATGATTTGCGCCGCTTCAGCAATTGTTGCACCGGGCAAGACGTAAGCAACATTCTTCGTCATTATATCCTTTACTTTCAACGTTTTATCCATTCCTTTCATCCTCCGTTTTTATTATTTCTTCGTTTGCTGTTTTTTGTTAAGTTTTTTTCCTCTTTGTAGTTTGTCTTGTTTTATGCTTTATTTCCTGCCTTGTTTCATATGCTTCCATACCTTGCGTCTGCCTTGTTAATTACGTTTTGTGACTTGTTTTCCACTTTGTTTCAGCTTTTTTCATTTTCATGTTTTATCTTGCATCACTTTTATTTTTCCTTGATTTTAAAAAAACATTCCACAGTTTTTTAACAGTTTTTTAATAAAACATTTCATAATATTTCATGTCTATTCATGCCCATTTTGAGCAAAAATAAAAGAGTTATGCACAATCGTGTGGATAACTCTTTTATTTTCATAAGTGCTGAAATCCGCTTGGCAAGAGGTTTACAGCACTTCCCTTATGTTTACCGCATATTAGCACGGTTTTTCTGTGGATAATTTTTTGTTTTATCCACAGGATGTCATTACATCCTTATGGCTTGACATTTTAACCAAACTTGTTGCTTGTCATGTCACCTGCCGCTTTTTTTGCTTTTTTTCGCACACGCCAACAGGGTAGCTATAGGCAGGAGTAAAAAGAATAATATGATTAGCATTTTTTACTCCCCCCTTTGCATTTTTTTCTTTTATTTTATCTTACTTATTTTAATTCCCTTTTATTTTCATGCTTATATCCAATGCCTTCACAGAATGAGTAAGACTTCCAACTGATATTATATTGACACCTGTAAGGGCAACATCGTATACTTTTTCCAGTGACATATTCCCTGAAGCTTCTATTACGGCTTTTCCCCCGGTTATATCCACGGCTTTTTTCATTGTTTCAATGTCCATGTTGTCCAGCATGATAATGTCTGCACCAGCTTCCAGGGCTTCTTTCACTTGTTCCAATGTTTCTGTTTCCACCTCGATTTTAATGGTATGGGGGATGCTCTTTCTCACCCGTTTGACTGCTTCTTTTATACTTCCTGCAGCTTTTATATGGTTATCTTTTATCAATACCCCGTCTGAAAGGGAATACCTGTGGTTGGAGCCTCCTCCCATCCTGACCGCATATTTTTCAAGCATCCTCATTCCAGGCGTGGTTTTTCTTGTGTCGGCTACCTGTACGCCGGTACCTTCCACCCTTTTGCAGAATTCCCTTGTCTTGGTGGCAATCCCCGACATTCTCTGGAGGATGTTCAGGGCCGTCCTTTCCCCTTTCAAAAGCGTTGCCGTATGCCCGGTTATTTCCGCTATTACAGTACCCTTTTGCACATACGAGCCATCCTTTGCCAGCCTTGTGAACAACACTTCGCCGTCCAGCAGTTCAAATACCCTTGCAGCAACATCAAGGCCTGCTATTACCCCGTCTTCCTTTACAATAAATTCCGCCCTTGCGTTGTTCACTGGGTTTTTTGAACCATGCACGGAACCGATTATAAGGTCGGTTGTTATGTCACCATATGGCATGTCCTCTTCCAGGGCGTTTTTTATTATCTTGTCAACAATTAACCAATTTAGCATTGCCATTTTTCTCACTTCATCTTTCTTACAATTCTTTCATTTGCCGGTCATTTGCCAGTCCTCATCCGCCATCGTGTATTATTTAACTTCTTTTATCCATCAATCATTTACTATTATTTATCATTTATCATTGTTTATTTGTCATCTATCGCCACTTATCATTCCATCACGTGTTTTCGCCTTTTTTTATAATAATATGTTTTTTCCAGTTTTCATCATCGGTTTTGCTGAAATCCGAACGGTAATGGGCTCCCCTGCTCTCCTCCCTTTCCAGGGCGGAATTAATTACAAGGCTTGAAAGCAGCACCATGTTTTGGAGTTCCCAGTCTTCCATTTCCGTATTCCTCATGTTTTTCAGGAACTCCCGGTACTGCTGGATTTTTTGTTTCGCATGCGTCAGCCCTTCCTTGTTTCTAATAATTCCCGTGTATTCTGTCATTATTCTTCTTACATCGTTCCTGATTGCCTTTTTTGCAATATCTTTCCTAACCCTGTCGGTTGAATATCTCACGGAGTATTCAGGTATGCCGTTCCTGGATTCTTCCACGACTGATGTGATCTGCAAACCAATCTTGCTTCCGAAAACAAGCCCCTCCAGCAGGGAATTGCTTGCAAGCCTGTTTGCGCCGTGAATGCCGTTGCATGCTGCCTCGCCGCACGCGTAAAACCCTTTTATGTTGGTTCTCCCATATATGTCCGTCCTTATACCGCCCATGCAGTAATGCTCGGCAGGGGCAACAGGTATATAATCCCTGGACATGTCGATGCCGTAATTCAAACATGTCCTGAATATGTTGGGGAAACGGTGTTCAAGGTAATCCCTGTCTTTAAAAGTAATGTCAAGGTATACGTGGGTGGAATTTGTTTTTTTCATTTCCATGAATATTGACCTTGAAACCACGTCCCTTGGGGCAAGTTCCGCCATTTCGTGGTACCTGGGCATAAATCGCTCGCCTTCTATGTTTCTTAAAACAGCTCCCTCCCCCCTTACCGCTTCTGAAATAAGGAAGCTGTCATTTTCCGGGTGATAAAGAACGGTGGGATGAAACTGGATGAATTCAAGGTCCATCAGCTCCGCCCCGGCCCTGTATGCCAGGCATGCGCCATCTCCCGTTGCAACTTCCGGGTTGGTCGTATTCTCGTAAATCTGCCCGAATCCCCCGGTGGCACAAACAACGACGTGGGCAAGGTATATTACCATTTTTGACGAGTCTTCATCGTATGCAATAACGCCCCTTGCCTCCCCGTTATCGGTGAGTAAATCAATGACAAATGTCCTTTCCTTTATCTTTATATTGTTCTTCGATTTTACAACGGAAATAAGTTTATCAAGCACTTCCTTGCCGGTTGAATCGCCTGCATGGATAATCCGGTTCTTGCTGTGGGCCGCTTCCCGGCCAAATTCAAGCTCACCGGGGCTTCGCCTGTCAAAATTCACCCCGTAATCAAAGAGCTTTTCTATTTGTTTTGCCGCCTCGGAAACCAGTACCCATACGCTTTCTTCATTACACAGGCCAGCGCCTGCATAAATGGTGTCCTTGAAATGCAATTCGGGAGAATCCCCTTTATCAAGGGATACTGCAATTCCTCCCTGGGCAAGAACCGAATTGCTGATTTCAATGGTTTCTTTTGTAAGAATGGCAATTTCATATTCCGGCGGCGTTTCAAGCGCCGTGTATACTCCTGCGATTCCGCTTCCTATAATTATAACGTCAAAGAAGCATGTTTCAATATTTTTTGTATCAAAATCAACTAAATACCTGTAATCATCCACACCTTGATCCCTCTTTTCCGCTTGCAGCCAACCTGCGGTGCCAACTTTCGGCCTGGCGTTTTTTTATTTTTTGTGTCACCCCAACTCTTAGCTTGGAGCTGTTATTTCTTTTTTCTCTTTTTCTTTTGTTTTTGTTCAAGTAACCTCCAGCATTCTTTGCAGTGCCCTTAAAGCTTTTGTCCTTATTTCCTCCGGAAGCTCAATCCTGTATTTCATCTCTTTCAGGGAGTTCACCACGCTTTTTAACGTTGTTTTCTTCATATTGGGGCATACAAAACCTTGTGAAAGGAGGTAAAATTTCTTTCCGGGGTTGTTTTTCGTTAAACTGTGCAATACCCCCATTTCCGTCCCTATTATGAATTTATCATGGCTGCTCTTGCTGGCATAATTTATAATAGCCTTTGTGCTTCCCACGAAATCCGCCTTTTCCACTATTTCAGGCCTGCATTCCGGGTGGACCAGGACAAGGGCATCGGGATGAAGCTCCTTTGCCTTTATCAAATCCTCCAGCCGTGCCCTGTAATGGGTCGGACAAAAACCCTCCCACAATATTATATTCTTCCCAGGCACGCTTTTCGCAACATAGCTTCCCAGGTTCTTATCTGGCACAAAGATTACATCCTTTTGCTTCAGTGATTTTACAACATTTACGGCATTTGAAGAGGTACAACAAATATCGCTTTCCGCCTTGACCTCGGCGGACGAGTTTATGTAGCATACTACCGCTGCATCTTTATGCCTATCTTTAAGTTCCCGTAAATCTTCCGCAGTTATCATATCCGCCAGAGGGCAGCCGGCATCCCTTTCAGGTAAAAGCACAGTTTTCCCGGGAGAAAGTATTTTTGCACTTTCGGCCATAAAATGGACACCACAAAACACGATAACTTCCGCATCCGATGAAGCACAGTACCTACTCAATTCAAGGGAATCTCCCACCAAGTCGGATATATCCTGCACTTCACCCCTTTGGTAAGTATGGGAAACTATCACTGCTTTTTTTTCTTTCCTCAATATATTTATTTCATTTAATAATTCCTGGATTAATTCCAAGTCTTCGCCGTTCATACCCGTCACCGTGTACGCCTTTCTTCTTTTTTTACCGTGCACGCCTTTCTTCTTTTTTTATAATTTTAATACTTTGGCAGCCTTTTGTAAAGGAACCCGGAAAAACAATATAAAGTATAGATACCCGGCTTATAAGAGGCTTATGCTTATAGTATTATGCTTATAATTATAATATGTAGTTATATATATAATAACAAGATAATGATAAATTACATTAATATATTAATGATGAATTACATCATATCATCATATATTAATCATGTATTAATAATAAATCCCATTATATAAATATCCTGTTTAGGTACATGTGAAACATACATAATGTCAAACGCGAATGAAATGATTCTCTTAACTTTTTTCTTGCTATACTTTTCTTACTTTGCTTTTCCGCTTATCGCATCATAGAAGGAGTATCCCGCAGGGGTTACGTTGAACACGGCAACAAGTGTTCCCACGCACCCGGCAAGGGCATATACATACAAGTGTTTTAATATAAGAAGGAATATTACGAACGTTGATATGGTTAATAAAATCATTGACTTTCTTTTCAAGGATTTAATCTTTTTTTCATTCTTTATAGGCTTGTTTGGCGTATCCGCCGGCGCCCACCTGTAAAAGGAAAAAAGCCCGACATTAAATATTATTATGGTTAGAATTGCCAATGAATGAGCGTTCCAATAGGACCATGCATAATGCACGAACAAGCCTGAAAGCAGAAATATAACCATGCTTGCAGCCATGCACTTTCCATAGGTATCCATGTGATAGCCGCCTGCTGTTGTACGAAATGCAATGAAAAAACCCATTATTACCATGGTTTCCTTGAAGATTCCCAGGATAAACGCCACCGCCAGCAGGATGGCAAGCTTGAAGACCGTCCCAATCACGACTTGAAACCCGTAATAATACACGCTTCTTTTTTCGTGGTTTTCGTTAAGCTGGCTGCTTAGCCCCCTTGCGAGGGAGTAAGACCATTTCTTAATGAATCTCATTATGTTTTACCAACCATTTTATTAATTATTTCCCTGATAAAGGATTTAACAAGTAATAAAAAATTCCGGCGGAGACCTACTTTCCCGGGACGTTTCTGTCCAAGTATCATCGGCGCTGAGAAGCTTAACTTCCGTGTTCGGGATGGGAACGGGTGTGGCCTTCTCGCTATTTCCACCGGAA
>JAAZDH010000081.1 GCA_012512865.1 Clostridiaceae bacterium
TTATGTGTATTCATGTACAACCACCCCATTCAGGTTGAAAAAGTTTGCACACTTTTTAAAGTTTTTCAACTTTTCCAACCTATTTTCAACTTTTTTAAATCTTTTGTGATGATTGTACTACTTTTAAGTAATGCATGCTATGTACTGGCTTCTTTGACACTTACGTTTTTCACTTGTTAAAAAACCTAATATTAATTAGTAAAGTTTTATTTTTTAAGACATATAAATATTAAAAGATACATACATATAAGCAGGCAAGCTAACATTACATAACATAATAACTAGCGTACGATATGTAAAAGCAACAATTAAAAACTAGCATGCGATGCATAAAAATAAGCAATTAGCACATATTGGCCGGTTAACAATACCCATGAACAAACAATAATAGACTCAGGAAGGCACTTAGCGAACTCAACCAGCCGGCTGACAATACACATGAGCAATGCCAAGATTAAAAAATGCAACGTGCATGAATGCTATGCACATCACTTACTAGCACAAGGACAGGTGTAAATAAACATGTTAAATAACCTTATACATAAGTTTGCATATAACTATATAGATAAAATGTTTGATAGAACAAAATACAAGACAGTTAATAAAATCATAGAGAACACAATAAGAAAAATAGCTGGATTCTTCAAGCAATTGGATATTTTTAATAAAGTGATATTCTTTTACAGGTACTTTTCTTTATTAATTACGTCCATCTTCTTTGCGGCAAGTTCCCAGCAGCGCCCCAAATTATTGGTAATCGCCGTTATAAGCGGGGTTGGCATATCTGCAATAATATTGAACAGCCTGTACTTGTGTTTGCACTTGCTAAGCGTAAAACAAAAAAAATTCACAAGGCTCCTGGTTCTAATTGAAACAGTGGGAAATGCATTAATACTTATTCCTTCGGGCGGGCTTAATAGCCCGTACTTGTGGTATTCGCTTAACACCGTACTTGTTACCCTAACATTCCTGGACTTAAAATACTGTATTTTCAATCTCATGATATATCTTATTATTACCACCAAAATATCGCATGTACTGTTTAACAACGAACAAATCAGTTTTTGGTCGGTTTTATCCAGGAACTCAAACCTTATTTTAAGCTTTATTTTAATAACCGTGGCGAGCCATTTATTAATTACATTGTTAAACAAGCTGAAAGAAGAGAGAAACAAGTTAATAAAGGCCAATGAAGAGCTTAACCTTGCCAATATGAATTTACACAGGGCAATTGAATACACGATGTCCATGAACCGGGCCATACATAATCTTGTAAACCAGCGTGATGCAAGCATGCTTGCCAGGCTTTTAATTGAATATACGCTGGATATAACGAAAAGCAGGAAGGCTTTTTTCATTTCTTTTCTAAGCGATTTGCCCGATTATGAAAATCATGAAAAATATAAAGATTATGAAAGCACGTATAACAGGAGTATAGATGACGGGGATGATGTAGAACCAAGCGGAGAAGGCAATGGCAAGGAGGGAGCGGTATTTTTAACCCAGGCATGCCGAAACTCAATATTAAAACAAAAAGATAAAGTTCTTAATTTGCGGGTTCCTGTAAACATGAAAATTAATGGTGAAAACCTCATATTATCAGAGGTTGGTTCCCTTTACCAATCATACGGAATCCTGGGGATAGTTGTAAAGAACGATGTATCAGATGTATCCAATATTCTATACAAGGAACTCTACAACCAGATGAGGTTGTTATCTGAATTAGGTTCAATAGTGTTTGAAAGGTACCTGTTGGAGGAAAGCAACAACCGCTTGCTGATAAATGATGAACAAAACAGGATAGCAAACGAGATACATGATACGGTTTTCCAAAGGCTTTTCAGTATTTCCTGCGCAATCCATAAACTTATGCAAAGGCAAGATATAATGCAAAGGCAAAACGACGGCATTATAGAAATAATGCCGGATATGGATATAAAAAGTGAATTGGCTACAATGAAAGATTCCGTCGGGAATGCAATGAAAGAATTAAGAGAAATTGTTTACAAGCTCAGCTGGAGAAAAAAAGGCGAGAACGTGTTTCAAAGCGACATGCTAAGGTATATAGATGAAATATCAAAGCTTACAGGGGTAAAAATATCCTTTTCTTTATCAGGTGACCAGGAACTGCTGAGCTATGACGTGAAAAGGGGTATTTGCAGGATTATCCGTGAAAGCACGGGCAACGCAATACGACATGGTGAGTGCAGGAACATCTCTATCTCAATCAATATAGATGATTATTTTACCAGGCTTGAAATCAAAGATGACGGAAAGGGTTTTGAAGTAAATAAAAACATTCATGGTACCGGGCTTGGCCTGAGAAATATGTGCAGCCTGGTAAATTCGCTAAATGGGGAAGTGAATATAACCAGCCAGCATGTAAAAGACGAAAAATCCGAAAAATCTGAAAGAGGCGGAAATGACGGGCAAGGCACGTTAATAGCCGTAATTTTGCCAAACAACGGTTTTAAGGGAATTTTTAAAGAAGTTAAGAAGGGGGAAGCCGTGTGAAATTACTTGTTGTTGATGATCATCCTCTTGTTAGGCAGGGGATAAGATCTATTTTATCTTCAAACAAGTATATTAGCGAACTGCTTGAGGCAGACAGTATATCAGGCGCACTGGAGATTATAGCAAACAAGAGACCGAACATAGTGCTGGTAGACTTGAAGCTGGGCTCGCAAAACGGTTTTGACCTGGTGGAAAAGGCAAAGGAGTCAAATTCCGATGCAAAATTTATAATACTAACATCCTACCTGCTCCAGGAAGATTTTTTAAGGGGCGAAAAAATTGGCGTTGAAGGCTACATACTTAAAGAAGCTTTTGCCGAGGACATCTTATATGCCATCCGGCTTGTTCAAAGGGGCAAAAAGTATTATGACCCGGCTATAATCGGGCAGAGAGATAAAATGAATGAGGAAGGCTTGCTTCTAAGTACCCTTACTGAAAGAGAAAGTGAAGTGTTAAGGGAAATCGGCAAGGGGATGACAAATGAAGCCATAGCCAAAAAACTTTTTATTTCGGAGCATACGGTAAAAAAACATGTAAGCAGTATATTATCCAAATTAGGATTGAGTCATAGAACAGAAGCAGCCTTGTTTGTTAACAAGGTAATGAAAATAATATATTGAATTCTGTCGATGGAATCAATTAATATTTAACTCCTGTAAAGCATAAAGATATGATAAGACGAATGGCATGATAAGGCGGGAAATCCTATGGCAGTAAAGAAAAATAAAAATACAAAATATAAATGCTTGGGCAAGCCTTTACTTATAATATCTTCAATTATAACCCTGAATTTCCTGGGAGTTAGCTATGCTGTGTGGAACAAGGACATGGTTATGGAAGTTTCAGTATCTACAGGTTATATTGACCCTTATTTTAGTAATTGCCGGATTGTTGATAAAGTACCGCAAAATGTGGAAGGATTAACGGCCATAATATCGCCGGATGGACAATCCATAAAAGTCAGCGGAAAAGTTGAAAGAGGATACGAGGGAATACTGTATTATACTATATCAGATAAGGGAAACGTACCTACGGATTATTGTGGTGAGTATTCCATGGAAATAATACCGGGAGATAACGATATATATGAATTTACTGTTAAGCTGCCATTCAGCCGATAAGCTTTTATTATTTTGAGATAGGGCTGGAAGTAAGTTGTTTTCGTTTGGAGGGAAGGCGGGACAGTGAAAAGAAAAATAGTCATTCTTGCCAGCATAATAACGGCGTTTGTGTTTATATCTACAGGATATGGGTTTTGGGAGAAAATTTTAACCATTTACGGGAGCATTGAAGTCCTGGAACCTGTGAATACAATTGCTGAAGATGCTGAAAATGATGTAACCAGTTATTTAAAAGTGGTTGCCAAGGCTCAAAAAAAGGGAAGTATATCATTTAATACATCTCTTGGCGAGATGGCAGATGGAACAGGGGACTTAACAGTAGATGGAGCAGGGAACTCAAAGATGAATGAAACTGGCGATTCAGTAATAAGCGGAGCAGAGAACTCGAAGATGAACGAAACTGAAGGCACAACAATAGATGGGGCAGGGGACTCGACAGTAAGTAAGACAATGGACATAATAGCAAATGGAGCGACGGATTCAACAGTAAATGGGGCTGAAAATCCGAATAATGGCTATGGAGCAGGTAATGCCGGTGGAACAGGTGATGAGGGTGGAAAGGACGATAGTGGAGCAGGCAGCGGTGAGGAGGGAACAGGTGGTTACGAAACGGCAGTTGTTGATGAAAAAGCAGTTGATGGCCAAAAAGCAGGTGATGATGCAAGGGCAAGTGATGACAGCGGAAGTGGTAATGCGGTTGTAGGTGGTGATGATGCTGTAGCCGGTGATAAGGCAACAGTTGATGAGGGTGGAACGGATGATGTTGTTGTAGGTGGTGACGAAAAAGCGTGCAATGATGATGATGGGGCAGGTGGTGGCGAAAGAGCATGCAATGATGATGACGAGGTAAGCGATGACGATGAAACAGGCAATGATGATAGATCAAGCAATGGTGATGAAACAGGCAACGGTGATGGAGCAACCAGCGTCAATGGAACAGGTGAAGGCAGATAAACAAAATGGAAGGTAAATAAACAAAATGTAAGACAAGTAAACGTAATGGAAGGCGAAGGCAAACAGGAAAAATGAAAGGCAAATATGCATAATGGAGGTACGAGGTAAAAATGGCGTGCAAATATTTACCCGTAAAAGCATCTAAAGGCAGATGCTTTTTATTGTTAGGAATATTTTTTTGTGTATTCTTAATGGACAACCTTGCGGTATCATCATTTATACCGTTTATGTCTTTTACATCATTTACGTCATTCATATCGCTTATTGGCTACAACTCTTATACTTATTATTTAAAGCCGGCGATTTGGCTCTTGGCTGCAATAATCGCATTGAAATATCCCCGAATGAGGCATGCGGCAAAAATAAGGTTCAGAGATGGAATAATTCTATGGGCGTTTTGTTTTGCAGCCAGCCATATTCTTCTATCAATAGGTGCAGCGTTTATTGATGGCGGTTTTGGAAAGAGCCCCTACGATCATTCTCTTAAAGGCATGCTAAATAATATATTGCTTGTTGGCCTGACAATAGCCGGCCGGGAGATTATAAGAGCTTATGTTATTAACACAATGGCAGGACAAAAAGTGAGATACTTGTTATTCTTGATTGTTTCGCTTGTTTATACTTTCTGCAATTATACATTGCTGTCATATGTAAGATTGAAAAGCTTTAAAGATATAGTGGTTTTTTGTGCTGAATTTTTTATTCCCGAGTTCTCGCAAAACCTTATGACAACTTACCTGGCTTACCTTGGCGGTTTTGCGCCTGCTGTAACTTATACCGGTGTTTTGCAGGTATTCCATTGGTTTTCCCCGGTACTTCCAAATCTAAAATGGATAACAGCAGCTCTTGTAGGAATCCTATGCCCGGTATTTTCAATGATATTGATGCAGAATATCTACTTGAAGGAATCAAGACAGTACATGAGAAAAGTAAAAGACGAGGCAGGCACTGTAAGCTGGATGGTAACATGCCTTGCCTCGATTTGCATTATATGGTTTTCAGTGGGGGTTTTCCCTGTATATCCTTCTGTAGTTGCTACGGGAAGCATGGAACCAATGATAAAAGCCGGTGATGTTGTTTTGATTAAAAAATCAATCGACAGGGAAAACATGAAAGTTGGTGATATTATCCAGTTCAGGAGGGATGATATATTAATATCTCATCGTATTGTAGAAATCATTCATGATGAAATGGGGATAGGTTACATAACAAAAGGCGATAATAATCCGGGCAGGGATGTTGACATTGTCAGGGTAGATAAAATCAAGGGCAAGGTCGTAAAGGTAATTCCCAAGATAGGCTGGCTGACCCTGGTGATAAAAGGCCAAGTAAATACCGGGCAGTCAAGGTGATACCGGGCAGTCAGAATGGTGGTACCAATCGGCCCGCCCAAGTCGGTACAAGGCAGCCAAGGCTATGCTGGGCAACACGAAAAATGAAGTACAATTCAAGCAAAAAATAAAAGTATTAAAAAAACTGCCGGTGGGGCTTTTATTCGTGCTCCAACCAGCAGTTATTATAGTATGTTACAACCTGGTACGATCTTGCTACATGCTGTTATTTTGCAATGAAACTAGTTTGACCTAGTAAATTAGTTTGTTCTAGATATTAGTTTGGCTCAATACCAGGAATATCGCCGTCTCCGCCGTATCCATCATATGGGTTGTCGTTAGGATCAGCAGCCCACTGTTCCCAATTAAATGTTATTTTAAACTTGCAGTACTGTTGCTGGAAAGAATTATCGGCACTAGAATCAAGCTTGATTTTAATGCAGCCTTCTTCTAACTCTTCCTCCTCCTCAAGTTCACCAAGGCTAAACCATCCGCCCGGCTCAATTACCAGGTTCCGGCTTCTTGTATCTTCTACCAGCTTGTTGAGTCCAGCCTGGATAGGCCTCCAGTATTGCCAGTTTTCTACATGTGACCAGGTATCCTGGTTTCCATCACCATCGATATCGGCTTTCCATGAAGTCTGGATCCTGAGAAGATTGAAAAGGGCTTCATTCCCATCTAAGAATTCGACAGTAGCACTCTTGAGTTTGGCCGGAAGAGTTCCCTTATTCTCAAGTAGCAAATCAATTTGAACCATTCCGCCCGGGTAAAGATCAGTGAACTCTACAACAGCTTCGTTTGCGTTAAACCACACAACTTTTCCATGTGTCCAGTCGTATGAATGCCACCTGGGGTTGTGCTTTTCATTTTGCAGCTCGTTATCACCTGTGCGAACCCTGGCATTAGTAATAGCCATGTCAAATAAGCCTGTCTTTACCGTGGCTGTTGCAAAAGTCTGGTCGCTCCAAATGGCGTACCCGGCACCCATTAGCATAATAGCTGCTACTAATGCTAATGAAATAAACCTTACTTTTTTCATATACATCTCTCCTTTTCTTGAAAAATTTTTTGAGTTATTTGACTCTTACAAATGCTATTATAGTTATGCCCCAACCGTTTTACGTCCCGCCAAAGTATACTCTTGGTGGCCTTTTTGTATAAATGTATTTGCCACTAAATTATTACATGAATACTACTTTTGTGTTATTTTAACGGGAACGATTTCCCAAGGAGCCCCTCTTGGAGTTTATTTACAAGCATCTATTTGCAAGCTTTTCGTGTTTAGCGAGGAAATACGAATAAAAAGAGATGAAAGATAATAATGTGTAGTAAATATGTATAATAAAACTTCATAGAAAATACTGGGAAATATGTTATAAATAAAGGGGCTGTTATACCGCAGTACACAAAGAAGGGCAATTATATGTAAAAGATTTATTATTTTTTTAAAGAAACTGTTATACATAAATGAACTGTTGTACGTAAAGAAGCCGTTACATGTAAAGGGGTTATCATATTATGAGACTGAAAATAGCAAAAACACTGAAAATTATATTAATAGTGGTAAATATTATCTTAATTATAGGAGCATTTATTTATCTTTACCTGTATTATACTATACCTCATCTTATGGAGGAAAAGATTCCCAAATATGAGTACGCTCAAAAAGGGGAAGCTAATTACCGGGTTTTTTTAAAGCCAAATGATTTATATGATGAAGAAAGCATGGATGAAGGTAAAATATATATTACGCAGATTGTTGATTATATAAAAGTCAACTTTGCTTATAACTTCCAGGGGAATATGCCTGCAGATATCAAGGGGGACTATGAAATTGTAGCTGTAATGGAAGGTTATACTGTTCAAAATGAAGTTGAAAGAACGATATGGAAGAAAGTATTTCCTGTAGTGGAGAAAACAAATATTAAAGCTCACAAGGAAAGTATTTTGATAGATGGAGAAGCTTTAATCAAGCTTGAGGAATACGCGGAATATGCCAAAAATTTAATGGAAACCCTGAAAATCAGTTCAATTAATAAGCTTTGTGTACAGATGAATGTAAACTTGACAGCTAAAGCCGATAATGGCGGGATTTCTGTACAGGGGAAAATGTCCCCGACCATTGAAATACCATTGAATATAAATTACTTTATGATAGGTAAATCAGGCAGGGAAGAAAAACCTGGGAAAGTGGAAGAGAGCAGGCAGGTACAAATTCCCGCAGACAAGAGAATAATTATACTGAATGGAGCGATAATACTAGTTTTAATCTTAACTCTTCTCTACCTAATAATATTTACTAAAGCACCCACGAGGGAAGATATTTACATAAAGAAATTCAGGAGGATGTTCAAAAGCCATGGCAACCGCCTGGCAGCCCTGGATGACAAGTTTAATGCCCCCGATAAGCACTTCTGCAGCGTGAGGACTATTGATGATCTCGTGAAAATTGCCGATGAGCTGGGGAAACCGGTTTTGTACGAGTATAACCCAAATTATATGCAAATAATAAAGTTTTATGTAATTGATGACCCTTGGATATACATGCTGAATGTAAGGGAGTATATATATGGATTAATAGATAAAGATACGATTTATTAGCTAAAAGTAAGCAGCTTCATTTAATACCCCAGGATTCTCATGCAGGACCTTATCTTTACATGAAACGTAAATGCCCGGTCTTCAGGTTTTCCAGGTGGGGGCGGCTTATTTATGTCAACCATGTCCCACGTCCCTTATTTAAACTCATACGTATTTTCGGTATCTACCGTAAAATAGTCGTCCGGTCCCATTAACATGTGGCCTGATGAATATGGCTTTCCTTCCAGCTTAATTTTAACCCTTGTCTTTTGGAAGTATTCTCCGAAAGTATTTACGACACTTTTTAGAATCATGGATTCGAGGGAGGTGCCGGCGTTCATTTCTGTTACAAAGTGGGATGACAGGTCAACTGTAACCATGTCATTATTGTCGTCCAAGGCAATATCCAGGATCCTGGTATTGTCCGAAAAAACTCCTGTTAACCCGCTGCCTTCCGGCACTTGTTTCATTGCTTTTTCAAGGACTTCTTCCACATCCTGGTTGGTAAGGAATGCAATTTCACTGTTGATGTATGCAACCTTGTCATTGTTGAAATCAGGGAAGTAAATGCGTATACGCTCCTTATATGGTACATTCCTTTCAATCTTTTCAAGCTCGCTGGTTACCGTGAAATCATCTTCCTTGGATTTAAATATCCTTTTTACGTACCCAATATCCTTTACGTAGTAATCGGTTATAACTGAATATGGACCGTCAGACGTGACTTCAAGAGCCGTGTAATTGCCCAGGGGGGTAGAAATCTCTTTATCAAGCGAAGTTATGCTTCTCTTGGTTCCATCTTTTAGTTCCCATAAAGTGCCTACCTTGATAGGTTCCTTTAAGAGAACTTCTTCCTTGTCATCTTTTAAAGCGGTATAATCATAGCGGTGATACACTTCACCACGGTTCAGTACCCTCCGCAGTTCCCCGTTCTTTATCTCGTAAACGACTGCAAGGTTAGTTCCAGGGTTAAGGTTTCTAACCTGCATAATGTTATCCTTGATATACTCCACGTAGGTTTTGTACTCGGCATACTCGTTACCTATACCCTTGTAAGCCATGTGGAGGTTTTCAATAAAGGGGAAGTAGTCGGCAACTTTTGGTTGGGTTTCACCGGGTTGAGTGCCGCGGGCGCCGGAAGTTTTGCCGCCCCGGTCTTCCGTGGTCCTGGTGCCGCCGGCGCATGAGACAAGTAATATGGCTGATATAAGTATTAAAATTAGTTTCAGCGGAATTGCTCTTATCATAACTGTTCTTTTCATTTATTTAAGGCTCCTTTTGTTATATACTTTTTTATATTGATAAATTTCATGCTTATAAATGCATACTTGGCAAATATTATATTTTTTTGAACATTATATTGCTGAATATATTGCTGAATTATTGCCTGTGACATTGCTATATTACGCTGCATTATACTGTCGTATGTTGCTCCATGTGCTGCTCCGTGTATTGTCATATCGTCATATATTATTACATTATCGCCAAATATTATGCCAATGCTGCAAAATATTATACTGCATTTTATACTGCATTTTGCAGAATATTATACCAGTGTATTGATGAAATGCATCTGCAAGCAATGCGTTTTTTATCTTTAAAACAATATATCATTATCCATTAAATAATATGGCTTTTTAGCTTTTATAAATAAATTATATCACATTTAGATATTACCGGGTTTTTAAATCTTTATTACACTCGTTAAATAAAATTTGTGCGCACAGCTCCTGTTGCATAGCGGGGTAGCGTGGAATGAATAAAGATGGCAGAAAGACTATCATTATAACCAAGTACTATTCCATATACTATTTCATAACCCTGTACGCCACAAACCCCGGCTCATTTTGTACGGCCTTGTTGTCGCGGAGGGTTGCCGGGATAAAATCCAGGAAAAACAGGTATTTTGCATTTTGAGCCATGCCGTAATGCCAACCGCTTTCATCGGGTACCTGGAACCTAATGTTATTGAGAAGCCACTGGCCAAGTTCCTGCTCCGTTTGGGGCCAGTCGAAATTGCTGTTTATAAGTATTCTCCCGATATGCATGCTGCTCCTTATGTTCGTAAAATTGGCAGCATTGACGAGGCTTATGTATAAGAGATCGCTTGATGTATAGTACAGTACGTTCCCATCGTATACCATGAATCCTGCAGTCATGGGGAAAACACATGATTTTTCCACCGCTTCCTTTTCAATGTTAAAAAGGCTTAGCCTACCGCAGGAAAGGGCAACCAGGATTGATTTTTCACCGAATGGACAAAAAACAACTATTTCATGCTTGTGCTCCTGTCCCGGATTATAAAGGGCATTAGGTTCATCTTTTTTTTGCTCACCATGACTTTCAGCCCTGGAATCATAATCATCACTACATGCCAGGTAACCGGCATCATACTCCTTTAAATCGCCCGTTTCCACGCTATATACCATGATTTTAGAGTTTTCCCCTGCATTTGCACTGGCAAGCAGGATTATGTGCTGGCTGTCGGTAACAGCAATCTTATTAGCATAAACCACTGGCATTCCCATATCATATTCTGCCAGGAATTTTCCGCCGGAAGAGAAAAGCGAAACCTTACCTGTTTTCATGTCAAAGACGTATATATTGGATTCCTTGACCGTAAGAGCGGTGCATTCTTTTAGCCTTTCGCTTGATATTTTCCCTGCAAGGGAACCGTTTTCTGCATCGTGTACGTAAATGACATTGCCATGCCTGTGAAGCATCGCATCCTTCCCGGCCATGCCATATCCCGTCTTACCTCCTGCCATATCTCCTTCCATATTTCCTTCAACATCCCCTGCCGTGTATCCTGCCATGTCTTTTGTTATATTTCCTGCCATGTTTCCTGCCATGTCCTCTGTTATATTTCCTGCCATGCTTCCTGCTGCATTTCCTGTTTTGTCCCCTGCTTCATTGCTATTATTTGATGTATTGCTCGTTTCATTGCTTGCTTTATTGCTTGTTTTATTACTTGCATTATTGCCTGATTTATCACTTGTTTCATCCCCTGTTTTTTCACCGGGATCTTCGCCGGGACATAACAGGTAAAGATACTTGTTTTCGGCGGCGACGGACACCGGGGTCCTTGATTTGTCTATCATCGTGTAGACCATATTGGTGGAAGGCTGCATCAAGGGAGAAATATTCATCAAGTAGTTGTGGCTTCCGGGTGATGAAAAGTCTTCCTCCTGTTGGTTACCTGCAACTGGAGGAACAATAGTGTCCCCGGGCTTTATTGTTTGCGGGGCACAACCGGGGCATGACAATAATGTTGACAGCAGCAATGCTGGTAATAGCATTAATTTAACTACTGCTGCGGGAGCGGCGCTTGTTAACCCGGTAAATTTTAATGATAATAACTTAAATAACTTAGCTATTGTCGCAAATGCGACATTTCTTGGTTTTATAAGGTTTCTTGACCCTGTGATACCTCTTGGTTTAATAAACTTTATTAATTTTGTTAATTTCGTTAATTCTACGAATCTTATTGATCTTATTAACCTTATTATTCTTGTTAATCTTACGGTGCCTCTTCCTGGTTTCAATTGTCAACCCTTCTTTCAGCAGCGCTTTTCATGCATGAA
>JAAZDH010000082.1 GCA_012512865.1 Clostridiaceae bacterium
CCTTGAATGTGTTTTGCCGTGGGGAATGTGTTTTGCCGTGGGCTGAAAAAACAGGACAATTTCTAAAATGCCAGGGAATTCATTTAATTAAAATAATCATTTAAAAACACTTTAAAAATAAAAATAGTTTAAAAAACATCACAGAACATAAACCTTTCATCCCTCAAAACCTTTTGGCCAATCGAAAATTCTATTTTTTCCCTTAAAATGGGGCCATCAAATACGAAACTATGGAACTCGCCATTTTCTCCGCATGGGTCGATGTTTTCCGGCAAATCTTCCAAAAATTCTTTATTAAAAAACCTGCCGGCAAAACTTCCATCCAGCACCTTTGTATCAACACAGGTTATAATTGACTTAAAACCAAGGTTTATAAATTGGTTTGCGACTTCCCTTGTATCCCTTCCCCATAACGGGAAAACAGCTTCCATACTTACTTTTTTCAGGTTCTCTTCCCTGTATTTCCTTACGTCCTCAAGAAAAATATCACCAAATGCCACCTTTTTTATCCCGAGATTTTTATACCTGGTCATGAGCTCTTCCATCTTTCTTTCATATTCTTCATTCGTACATCCCGGAGATATATACACCTTCTCAAGAGTAAGGCCTAAAGACCTTGCCTGCATTTCAACCAGGTACTCCCTTATCCCGTGCATGCTCACTCTCTCATACTTTTCTGTGATTGTCGTAAGCAGGGTGATTTCCCAATCTCCCTTGGTCATCAACTTGTAAAGCGCCAATGCACTGTCCTTGCCAGCGCTCCATGAAAACACGATTTTTTCCTTCACAACTGCCTCCTGGTTAATAGCTGCTGCTTTTCCAAATCCTATTTTCTTAATTTCTAAATCCCAGACAATATTATTGGAACTATTATGAAAAGTCAAGGGCATATAAGCCATCTTACAATCATAAGACGCTTAACGATGAGGGAAAGTTTCACTTCTTTTAATTTCACTTTTTTATTGAGAAGTTTTTTAAAACTATTTTGAAACTATTTATTGAAAATAATTTTAAAAACTATTTATTGAAAAGTCAATTCTTAAACTATTTATTGAAAAACTGTTTATTGAAAAAACCAAGAGATATGTATAACATGAATTACATGAAAGGACACGTATAAAATGAAATAAGTGCAGCGGGAATGTCGAATCCAGCAGCGGAGGAGGTCTCACGGGATGATGGATAGAATGATGAAAGCCTTTTTTATCAATAACCCCATGAATTCAGAGGTGAGGAATACTGAAATACCGGACCCTAAAGAGGATGAAATACTCTTGAAAGTTATGGCAGCGGGGGTATGTGGTACCGATGTGCATATTTTCAAGGGTGAGTATTACGGCGGTTATCCCAGGATACCCGGGCATGAGTTTTCAGGGATTGTGGAGACTGTTGGCAAAAAGGTTTCAAAATTTAAAGCAGGGCAGCATGTTTCGGCTGACCCGAATATTTTTTGTGAAAATTGCGATGCGTGCAAGGAAAACCGCCAAAACTTCTGCCAGGACATGCATGCAGTAGGAGTTACAAGGCACGGGGCTTTCGCCCGGTACCTGACGGTCCCTGAAAGATGCGTGTTTGACATTTCGGGCCTTTCATTTACTGCAGGAGCACTAATAGAACCCCTTGCATGCGTAGTATACGGGCAGGAAAAAATCAGGATACCGTTGGGAGCATCGGTGCTCATATTCGGTGCCGGCCCGATTGGACTCATGCATACACAGCTTTCACGCATGAATGGAGCCGCAAGCGTTACTGTTGTTGACCTTTTAGAAGATAAGCTTGCCATGGCAAAAAAACTGGGAGCTGACCACGTATTCACAGCAAGAGAATTTGATGAACATGGAAGTATCAACGCTTATGAAATCGTCATAGACTGTACCGGTGTTCCGGAAGTGGTTGAAAATGCCGTGAAGTATATAAAGGATTCAGGCACCATGCTGATTTTTGGTGTCTGCCCCAATAACAGCGTTATTAAAATAAACCCTTATGAAATATTTAAGCGTGAACTAACTATTGTAAGTACCTTTGCTCTTAAGAAGACCTTTGGAAAGGCCCTGGCCCTTGCCAAGAGCAGGAAGATAGAACTTGAAATCCTGGTGGATAATAAGCTTTTACTTGATGATGCACCGGCCTTTTTCGAGAAAATAGCATCAGGCGGCAACACCGGGTTGAAAACAGTCTTCTACCCAAATGAAGGTGACACATGACACGCACGTGACACGTGTGGCATGGGGACGGGGATAGTGTCACCTTGCTTATAGCAGCTTTTCAGTTTAACATGATTATTTTGTTGAAGTTTTCATTACTAGTATGCTATCATATTCCTTACAAAAAAGCGCATGAGAGTTATTTATTTTTGATAGAAAGGAGTATGTACTTTGGAATTAATTTATGAGGGAAAAACAAAAAATGTCTATCGCATGGAAGATGGAAACTTGCTGTTAAAGTTTAAGGATGATGTAACGGGAACGGACGGTGTATTTGACCCCGGTGCAAATACTGTAGGATTGACTATTGAAGGTGCCGGAAGAGCAGGGCTTATGCTCACTGAATTCTTTTTTAAGAAAATCAACGGAGCAGGCATACCGACCCATTTCATAGATGCAGATATTGACAAGGCGACAATGACGGTAAAACCCGCGAAAATATTTGGCCACGGGGTAGAAGTAATTCTAAGATACAGGGCGGTGGGAAGTTTCTACAGGCGCTACGGAGAGTATTGCAATGAAGGGGACCCATTGGATGGCTACGTGGAAGTGACTTTAAAGGACGACAGGAGAAATGACCCCTTGATAACGGAAGATGCCCTGGAGATGCTGGGAATAATGACCAGGGAGGAATACCGTACATTAGTCGGATTAACCCGAAGAATCGGGGAAATCGTGAAAAATGAAATGCAGAAAAAAGGGCTGGAGCTTTACGATATAAAACTGGAGTTTGGAAGAATTGGAGAAGACAACCAGGTTGCCCTGATAGATGAGATTTCCGGTGGAAACCTTCGCGCATATAAGGATGGAAAGCATGTTGATCCCTTGCTGCTTGAGAAGATAATGATAGGAGAATAATATCACGGGGAGTAAAGCTTGTTCATGGCCAGCTTTAAGAAAACCGCCTTGGGAATCTAAACAATGACTGTAATTTTATGCGCCTGAATATTTTTAAATACGGAATACACAGGATACACATGGTGACAACTCCTATGCCTTCGAGCCCCAAGATATACCATGGCCATGGGCCCAGGTAATCCATGATTGAAGGATTGTTCGGCTTATGGCATAAGAACATGTAATTCCCGTTGGTTAATATGTTTATCACTGCGATTACCGCCATGTACATGTTTGTAAAAATAATGGTTTTCAATATGGATTTCCTGGTAGGTTGAAAATTTTCGACAAGGGTCATAAATAGCACCGCGGTGATTACACAGCTATGAGCAAGAAAAAAGTTAAAGTATATGAAATGGGGGAAGTTGTAGGGATAAAGGTCCGGCGTAATGAGTGCCTGCAAGCTTCCGCCCAGTCCCCAGAAATATGTAATTTCATATAGGAAGTAGTTTTTTGTAACAAGCATTATCACCGAAAAAAACATGGACATGTCGCAGAGGTGAAGGGGAAGGGAATAGCCGATGGTCCAGTCCCCTGTCGCAACGCTCCATACGGTATATACAGCCTCATTTAGAAGGAGAAAAGCAGCCAGGGCATGGCGAAACTTTTTTAATGAATTCCCAAGTTCGGATTCCAAGAGCTTATTGTTGTCGATATCGATATCAATATCTTTTTCAATATCAATATTGATATTGATACCAATGTCGTTATCTTTATCCTTGCCCTTGTTTTCGCCTTTCCTCTTATCTTTTTTTCTAATTATCCTTTTATAATGGCTTATTATAACGAAATTCGCCAGTGCTATCACAATAAGGGTTATAATATGAATAGTGGAGAACGGTTCAAAAGACTCCCCCTTGGGGTCAGGTGTAAAAAAATTATAAATAAAATTATACAGGTTATTTATTTCTCCCATTGTTCACCCACCTATCCTGGATTATTCGGGATTTTGTATCGATATTTCACTAAAAAATATATTCCTTCGATATTTCTTCAAAAAAAATATTCCTTACAATTAAAGTATAAAATAAAGTAAAACACTAAGCATTAATATTTTCAACTTGGATATTCAGCTACTGTATTTATTTGAGTATTTGTAGCTTAAATATTCATCTTTTTGTACCTATCCTCTTCATACCCGGATACTTCGGCCATAACCTCGGCAAGGGTTTTGCCTTTGCTTCTCATATCATCGATGTAAAAATCCGCCTTGATTCGTCCATGGAGAAGGATAACCACCCTATCCAGTACATTTTCGATTTCGTCAATCAAGTGCGTAGTAATCAGGATTGTTTCGTCGCCCTTTAGGCTGGACACCATGAGTTTCAGAAAATCGCGCCTTGTGAACATGTCCTTGCCCATGAAGGGCTCATCCATGAGTATATACTTTGCGCCCTTTGAAAATCCAGCGGAAACTTCAAGCTTTGATTTCTGGCCTGCAGAAAATGTTTTAATCTTCGCATGGGCATCAATCTCAAAGAACTTTAAAAGGTTACAGTATCTTTCCATGCTAAACGAAGGAATAAAGTCGGCCAGGAAATACCCGTATTCGCGGGGAGTCATACTTGGAAAGAAGCTTCCTTCTTCGGTTATAAAGGACATTTTTTCATATTGCCTGGAAACGGGCTTCCCATCAATAAGTATTTCGCCGGCCTTAAGTTCGCATAAGCCCATTATCGCTTTAAGCATCGTGGTTTTGCCCGACCCGTTCTTGCCGAGGATACCCACGATTTCGCCGTCGTTTATAACCAGGCTTTCGTCGTAGAGCCCCACGCTTTTCATGCCATAATACTTTTTCACATTTTTAAATTCAATCATTGCTTATAAGCTCCTCATTACACATTATTTGTTGATCTTGCAGTTTTATATGTTTATATGTTGACCTGAAAGTTAATCTTGCAGGTTAATTTAAAAGTTAATCTTACATGTTTTGCATGTTGATTTTACAGGTTAATCTTACAGGTTAATTCAAGTATAAATAAATCTTGTTGAACTACCTGTACCGCGCATTTTTGGCAGCCGGTTCAATACCCCCTTATGGTGATAAGCCCGATGTTCCTGTTTTCGTAATAATCGTAACCCGAATACAATGTACCTGCTTGATAAGAATCATCGTTCCAATAGTAGTTTTTAAAAGCCTGCCTGTATCCTTTGCCGTCGTCATCCGCATCCGTTACTATTTCCCCCGCATAAAGAAGCCGGCATGAATTTTCAATACCGTCAAAGATAAAAATGTTAAAATGCACGGGATATAAAAACTCATTAATTTGCGAGATTTTTGCCGGGGTTGGTGAAGGGGCTTCATTTGTTTGCTTATCCCTTAAAACGGCAAATACCACGAGTTTATTGTTAACAGGTACAACAGCAGGTACATTGGTGACGACCTGGTTGTTTAACTTGTAATCCTTGATGCAGTGGAGCAGGTCTATTTTTATGCTTCCCCCATGCTTGCTTTCATTGTTTTCATTGTTTTCATCATTTTCGTCAGTGATTTTTACCGATACTATATTAAGGTAACGGGGGGAAATGATTATTCCGTTCTGGTAATTTTCCCGGTTTAACCTGGTTATGTTCAGGCTCAAGGTATTTTCATAAATATGGGGAATGTATTGAATCCAGCTTTCGTCACCGCTTGCGGCTGCAGCTGCATCCTGGTTTTCACTTAAACCTTTACCCTGGCCGTGCACATCAAACTCCGGGACGGCAAGCTCCGCAAGCAGTCTGCCGTCTTGAGGGTCGTAAACCCTGAAGGTTAAGATGTCATCTGCCAGCATTACTGCCACCAGGCTATTTTCAACGGCATGAAGGCCAAGCATTTGTATGTTTTCCTTCCCAAGGTCGAAGCTAACTAGTTTTTTAACTTTACCATGGTCATTCCTTGTTAAAACATCTATATCATCGACATATTCAACTGCTGTAAAAATCCCGTTCTCTCCCGTTTGCTTGTTTCCCTGGTTAACAACCGTAAAGTATTGCTTGCCGTCAAGGGCTGCCAGGGCATAACCCATGCCGCTAAAAGGGCTCACCAGGTCCGGGCTCCTGAATAAGGCCGGCTGTTCAGAGCTTCCCCCTCCAAGATAGAGTATTTCTTTACTTTCAAATACGAAATCCATGTTGTCCCTTGCCAGGGATACCCCTGTTTTAAACTTTAAGCGGTTTTTAGCCGGGAAAGCTTCTTTTCTCCTTTCTCCCGGCAGCCAGTTCTTGTTGATATACATGTAAACATCGATTTTGTCGGCGTAAGTCCTGGTAATTTTTTCAGTGGCCTCCAGCGAGGAACCATTCTCCAGGGGCAGTTGGATTTTGTTTTCCGTGTATTCAGTCCGCGTATTTGCATCATCGGCTATTTCGTACGAATAACTGTAGTTATACATATACTCATCATCTGCCGTGCCATTCACATATATGGCTGGAGACATGTGCATGTCATCTTTGCGGTCGTAATATATGAATTCATGGGCCAGGTTGCCCTTGTCTAACCGGAACTTCTGCCCATGGTACTTGTCCTGCAGGTAGCCTGTTATAACCAGGTCGGAAAGAGCATCCCTGTCGCCTTCCAGGTCCTGTAGGTAAAACGTGTTGTTATCCTGCATGGCAAATATATAAGCAAACGAACAAGCTATCATGATAATGGAAACACCAAGTGCCATGGCATGCTTGTGCATTTTTAACTTGTCTATAAGTTTTAATTTATTCATATTATTCATAAGTATTTACTGCTCCTTTCATGTAATTGCATTATTGCACCGGTTTGAACAGGGAGCTTGCCGGTTTTACATCAAGATAATTGATGCTCCTTTCATGTTATCGCACCCCTTTTGTAAAGCCTGGTGCCGTGCCATATGAAAAAGCCGCAGAAGCAAAACAATATGATGCTGAAAATATAGAGGTTTGCATATTCCCAGGATAACGGCCCCTGGTTAAGGCGGCAGGTTATAACCCTTACCAATATATATATAACGGCTGCAATTGGAGCAAAGCCCCAGAACCTCCTGCTTCTTTCGCACAGCATAGCGTAATACAGGCTGCAGATGATGGCTGCAAGCATGCTGACCGTAGAAACAATGCCCTCCAGCCCTAAAGGCAGCAAAATGCGAAGAAAGCCGGAGCGGATGAAAGCAAGGAATAAGCTATTGTTCATGAGATACCTGCCCTCTTCCCAGCGGGCTACCTGGGAAGATAACATGCCGTGGGCGATAAAAACGCTTATTAATTGGGCCGCGAAGAACATCAGGAAATATATGAAGAAAGATATAAGCTTGCTGAAATAAACTGCTTCGCGCTTCATGGGAATTGTAACCAGGGTGTAAATGCTTTTGCTGCCGAAATAGTTCGAGTAGAAGCTTTGAATGCAAACACCGCATATTGCGGCAAAGAAAATTGCAAATGCAATAATACACCCCGAGGATTCATAAATGGTTTCAAAGCGCTTGTAATAATTTGAATAATCTACTGCCCGGTTTAGGAGCATCAAGGGTGAAACCAGCGTACCGGCGCATATTGCCAATACTTTTGCAAGGTGCCTTGAAACCTCGTAGTTTAGTAATTTGTATAGTTTTAACATTAACGATATGCCCCCTGTCCTGTACCGTATTATCCGTCTTGCCTGCCATCACCTGTTTCGTCCCAGTACCTGCTTAGCAATTCGATCACATCTTTAAATGAAAGATTAACTTCCTTTGCTGATTGGATAAACTGCCTTGTCATTTCGTGCGTTAATTCCTCTTTTATTTTCGCGTAAATTTTATCATCCACGTATATTTCACTGCCGAGGTTGCCGTTTGTGACAACGTATCCCTCGTCTTCCATTAATTTATAAGCCTTTTGGGCAGTGTTTGGATTGATGTTCAACTGTGCCGCGATTTCTCTCCTTGAGGGCAGTTCGTCGCCTGGGACTGCTTTTCCCAGCAATACCTGCTGTTTTACGTAATGGGCTATTTGGATATACACGGGCATCCTATTATTAATCCTGATATTCCTGAAATCCAGCACAGTTTTCACCAACCTTGCTATTGTCCTTGCCGGTAATTTTGCCAGTAATCTTATCAGTGACCTTGTGAGTAACCTTGCCAGTGATCCTGCCAGTAAGCCATAGGCCAAACCTGTATCATGCTGCAGGTGTATTATGCAATGCATGTTATTCTCTATCATTAATAGCGAAAAATCAATGCTTATATAATACATGGTGTATTATATCACTAATACACTTGACCTGTCAATGAAAGTTTCACAATAGATTTAAGGGGAAGAAAGGATTCCTACAATTTCTATTGAAAAGCCGGAAAACAAGTATAAAATTAAAAACATCGAGCAATTGAAAACTTATCATGAAAGCCACTTATGCCTTTGAAAGCTTAACGGGCAGGTTAATAGATGGTAAATAAATACATATTGCATTAGTACAGGCATGAAAGACGGCAGCAGTGTATAAACAACCATGCCATACTGCAGACGAATCATGCTGTTTATTAACCCTGCTGCCGCTCCGTTATTATTGCTGCCCTGCAATTGTTTTTTTTTGGCTGCTATTCTGCAATTGCTGCTACTCTATAACAATTGCCTCGTATACATCTATCCTCGGTATTGTTATTATTACTTCGTTCCCAACCTGGGTAAAAGGCAGGTCGATGATGTCAAAGCTGCCGTCATCCTTGGCATTTTTAATATCAATAGAATCGCTGCCGCCCGGGCCATTTCCCGCATTGGCAAGGGCATAATTGTTTCCTGCCGCGGCGGAAACCTGCTTTACGGAGGAAACCTTCATGCCCGGAGTGTCCAGGTTAACTGTTACATTGACATTGAACAGGGGTGCAATTCTTTCGATTGGACGCCCCATGTCTCCCGTCATGTTTATTACATGCAGGATATACCGCTTGCGGGCGTCATCTATTTCCTGGCTTCGCAGGACGAATTCCACGCTGCACATGGCGTCCGTGGAAAGGATACGTGAAGAAAGCTTGCAGACGATATTTTCCACCAGCTGCCTTAGCGATGGATGGGATTTTTCCCCGTAATATTCGCCTATTGTGCCGGCTATGTAAAAGCTCAATCCTTTGCCATACCGGTTGATTATCATGCCTGGATAACCTTCCGTGGGCAAGGCTACATACCCTCCGGGCATAAGTTCTAGGTACGTTGAAACAACTTCGGCCATTGAAGATGGCACGACCCTTGCTGCAAGGGTGGGCGCAGGGATAAGGGTGGAGTCAAGGCCTTCCGTGCACCAGTGGCCGTCGGCCAGGCGCTGGTAACCCGTACCGGCCATGGCATACTCAACTGCACCTATATACCCGTCAATACCCTGGACATCCCACAGCAACCCCCGCTCGGCATATAGGCCCTTTTGCGTGTAAAAGCCTGTATCATAAGTGGATATTATCTTTCCGCCGTTTTCAACATAATTTCTTATACCTGCTGCAGTTTCCTCGCACATGCACCCGCAGGTTGGCAGTATAACAAGGTCGTACTTTCCAATTGAGCCATCCTTCGCGTTATATTCATCAACAATATCAAATTGTACATGTGACCTTACCAGCATCTCGTAAAAACCCATGAAAGCCTTGTAATGATTGCCTTTTTTGCCTGGTGCCTTTCCCACCAGCTGTAAACGGGTAAAGTCGGTTGTTGCCACGCTTGAAGAGTAGTAATTGGTGCTGTCCATTGACCACATGAGGGCTACCCTTGAGCATGGTTTTGTCTTGTAATAGTATTGCTCATTTGCAGCATAGAACTTGTTCATCCCCACGGCTGTCCTGCCGCCGGGAGTATTCATCATGCTGGTTGGCCCGTGTATCCCGTACCAGACACTTGCCCCGTTTGCGATTGATTGGGCATAAATGATTTTGGTTTCGGCGGCGGTATGCATTATGTATGAATGGGGCTTGTGGTCACCTGCAAAGAATATCACCGTTGGCTTGCCCATGGCCTGGTTTTCAATGAACTTTGCCATTGCCCCTGCCTGGTACAGGCTGACATTCTTGTCGACATGTATAAACCCTCCTTCTGCACCAAGCATATCAACGTAGGGCTCAACCTTTCTTGTGTTGCTGCCCGTTACATCGGCCCTCAGGGCGGAATTATTGAGGTAGATTAAAATCCCCGGGTTTATTGACTTTACTGTTTCATTGCATTTCCTTACGTATTCAGTGACGGAATCAATTTTGAAAAGCATCATTTCATCGTATGAAGCCTCGAAAATGGATTTACCGTGGATTTTATGGAATTTGTCCCGGCAGGCCTTGCAATAACAGCCTTCCTGGGTCATGACGGGCCCGTCCAGAAATATACCGTCGATGTCGTGCCTGCACAAAGCCTTCAAGTTTTCCAGGAAGTATTCGAACCAGCTCCCGTTAACACAATTGAAGTAGTGAGTGCCGTAGGCTTTAACCTCGTTTCCTTCCCTGTCAAGCTGAATCCATTCCGGATGAAGGTCCCTGTATTTTTTTAAGAGACAATGGACGTTAATGTAGATAATCTCCTTGATATTGTTCTTGTGAGCCTCGGCAAGATACTTATCGAGTAAATTGCCATGGAGTTCCTCCTCGTAAAAGCTCATGTGGCCTTCCGCCGTGAGATGCAGCAATTGCTCGGTATTGAACGCCCCGGGAATCACAGTGTTTTTCAGAATGTCAAAGCTGTCTTCGCCGTAATTGCACTGCACACCGGATATTCTCAGCGGTTTTTCCCACCATTTCATTATTCTCACCTCAAATCTTCAATATTGTACGCTCTCGAAAAGTCGGAGAGCTTGATTTTCATATATTTGAAGGTTCCGCATTTCTGCTTCCCCTCAAACTATTACCTTAAACTGGTATAAAATTTTCCAGCTAAAATTACCATATATATGC
>JAAZDH010000008.1 GCA_012512865.1 Clostridiaceae bacterium
GTATAAACGATATAATGGAGTCAATAAGTGAGGGGCTTGCCAGGGTCGTTATATACATAATAAGCATGGTTTTATTGTTTTTGGCGGTGAGAATAGCCATTTCCATTGCAAAGCATTTGCTTGAGGGTATTGCGAAGCTGCCGTTGCTGAAGCAGCTTGATAAATTGGGCGGATTTGCCATTGGCGCGGTAGAAGGCCTGCTCACCGTATATGTTGCCTTTGCAATACTAATGCTTTTTAACACGGTGCCATCATTCAAGCAAATCCATGATGCTATAGAGACTTCAATGATAGCCAGGTTCTTCTATGAAAACAATTTTATTATTGACTTGATGTTCTAGTTGATGTCTTGAACGCACGTATTGGCATTGATAAGATAATATTCCTATAGACATGGTATGGTTTTATATAGTAAAATAAGAACAATCAGCAGGCCAATACGACATCAGCATTAAAACAGCGTAGCCTATTATTATATTTTGTTTTTGTTGCATTATTAATATTATTGTTATTTTATACTATTACAAAAGATTATAATTACGAAAGATTGCTATCATAAAGGAATACAATACTATTGCGAAAGAGAGCTGAGAAGGATGAGAAGCGATGTAATTAAGAAGGGAATAGAGAGGGCTCCTCACAGGTCCTTGTTCAAGGCAATGGGATACACGGACGAGGAAATCAGGCGTCCTCTTATCGGTATAGCCAATTCCAAGAATGATATTATACCGGGGCATGTACACCTGGACAAGATCGCGGAGGCTGTGAAAGCGGGAATAAGAATGGCCGGCGGCACACCCATAGAGTTCAATGTTATAGGGGTATGCGACGGGATAGCCATGGGCCACCTTGGAATGAAATATTCCCTTGCCACGAGGGAGCTTATTGCCGACTCATGCGAGGCAATGGCCTTGGCCCATAGCTTTGACGGCATGGTATTTATCCCCAATTGTGATAAAATTGTGCCCGGCATGTTGATGGCAGCAGCGAGGATAAACATCCCCTCCATATTAATAAGCGGTGGCCCCATGCTATCCATAAAAAGAAACGGCAAGTACCTTGATTACAACAATGTATATGAAGCTGTAGGGGCTTATAAGGCTGGCAAAATGACGGAGGATGAAGTAAAAGACTGCGAGGATTATGCATGCCCGGGATGTGGTTCATGCTCGGGTATGTTTACCGCGAATTCAATGAACTGCCTTACCGAGGCGATCGGGATGGGGCTTCCCGGCAACGGGACGATACCAGCCGTTTATGCCGGAAGGATAAGGCTTGCAAAGCAGGCAGGCATGAAAATAATGGAGCTCGTGGAAAAGAATATAAGGCCGTCTGATATACTTGTCCCGGAAGCTTTTAAAAACGCCCTTGCTGTTGACATGGCACTGGGATGCTCTACAAACACCGTTCTTCATCTCCTTGCAATTTCACAGGAGCTGGGGTTAAAGCTGGACTTGGATGTAATAAATGAAATTAGTGAAAAAGTACCCAATATATGCAAGTTATCACCTGCAGGTTCCCACCATGTGCAGGACTTGTATGCCGCGGGCGGGGTCCAGGCAGTAATGAAGGAACTGTCAAGGGGAGATTTGATCGAGACAAACCTTTTGACCGTTACTTGCAATGTGGTTGGCCGAAATATTGAAGACGCACGTGTCCTTGACAGGAAAGTAATCAGGAGCATAGAAGATCCATATAACCCTACCGGGGGCATAGCCATTTTAAGGGGGAATATTGCTCCTGACGGCGCTGTTGTCAAGAGGTCGGCGGTAGCACCCGAAATGTTGCGCCACAGGGGATACGCCAAGGTTTTTGATTCGGAAGATGATGCCATAGATGCCATATATAACGGCAGGATAGAGAAAGGTGACGTGGTAATAATACGTTACGAAGGTCCCAAGGGCGGACCTGGCATGAGGGAGATGCTAAGCCCGACTTCCGCCATAGCCGGGATGGGCCTGGACAAGGATGTGGCCCTTATCACCGACGGCAGGTTTTCGGGAGCGACAAGGGGGGCATCAATAGGGCACGTATCCCCCGAGGCCATGGAGGGAGGACCCATTGCAGCTGTTAGGAACGGGGATATTATAAGTATAGATATTCCCGGGGGAAAGCTTAATGTTGAACTAACGGACGAAGAGATCAAGAAAAGGATAGCCCAGTGGAAAGCTCCCGAACCCAGGATAACTACTGGATACCTTGGAAGGTATGCAAAACTGGTGTCATCAGCAAGCAGCGGGGCGGTGTTCAAGTTGTAGCAAATAGGAGCAAAGATGGTGACACTACCCCCGTTCCCATGTCACACGTCCCCATGTCACACATGTCACATGATATAATACAAGAAAAGGGAGAGGTGGAAGAGTACAAATGAGACTGACCGGCGCTGAAATAGCAATTGAATGTTTAAAAGAGCAAGGTGTTGATACAATCTTCGGTTTTCCGGGCGGAGCCGTGTTAAACATATATGATGCCCTGTATAAAGCGCAAAAGGATATAAGGCATATTTTGACATCACATGAACAGGGGGCGGCCCATGCAGCAGACGGCTATGCAAGGGCAACCGGAAAAGTAGGCGTATGCCTGGCTACATCAGGCCCCGGGGCTACAAACCTTGTTACCGGGATTGCAACGGCATACATGGACTCGGTGCCAGTAGTCGCATTTACAGGCCAGGTTCCCACTTCCCTCCTGGGGAAAGACTCCTTTCAAGAGGTTGATATTACAGGGATAACCATGCCCATAACCAAGCACAATTACATCGTAAAGGATGTGGAAAAGCTTGCGGGTATAATAAGGGAAGCGTTTATCATAGCGAAGGCAGGAAGGCCGGGGCCTGTGTTAATAGACATTTGCAAGGATGTAACGGCAGCTTGCGCAGAATACCAGCCCATGGCCACCGGTAAAGGGTTAACCGGATGCAGCGATGGTAAAAATAATGGCAAAATCTACTGCGAACGCTATCATGTTTTACCAGGAAAGATTGGAGCTGCCCAAAGAGTGAAAGAAAAAGACATATTACTTGCTGCCGGGGTCATAAGCAAGGCAAAGAAACCCATAATTCTGTCAGGTGGCGGGGTTTCAATTGCCGGAGCTGACAAGGAAGTGCTCGAGCTGGCCGAGAAGGCCAAGATACCGGTTACCACCACGCTAATGGGCCTGGGCTCATTTCCGGGTACCCACGACCTCTTTATGGGTTTGGTTGGGATGCATGGAGCACGTACAACAAATACAGCTGTTTCCGAGGCGGACTTGTTTATTGCAATCGGGGCAAGATTCAGTGACAGGGTAATCAGTAACGTGGAAAGGTTTGCCTCCAATGCCAGGATAATGCATATTGATATAGACCCTGCAGAAATAGGGAAAAACATCAACGTGGATTATCCCTTGATAGGAGATATAAAAAAGATACTCAGGATGATTATAGAAAATATACCTGAAAAAAGCTACTCGGAATGGAACAGGCAAATTGACGGGTGGAAAAAGGAATATCCCGTAAAATATACACAGGATGGAACCCTAAAGCCCCAGTATATCGTGGAAAAAATTTACGAGCTGACAAAAGGCGATGCCATCATTACCACGGAAGTAGGCCAAAACCAGCTTTGGGCAGCGCAGCTTTACAAGTATACAAGGCCGAGGCAGTTTATTTCATCGGGCGGCCTTGGTACAATGGGATTTGGGCTTGGAGCAAGCATAGGCGCCCAGATAGGAAGGCCTGACAAGAAAGTTATCAATATTGCAGGTGACGGCAGCTTCAGGATGAATTGCACCGAGCTTGCAACGGCAGTTGAATACAGGCTTCCGATTGTAATTGCGCTTTTGAACAACCAGGTTCTCGGGATGGTCAGGCAGTGGCAGGAGCTTTTTTACGGGGGCAGGTATTCCCAGACTACAATAGACAGGGCAACGGATTTTGTTGCACTCGCCAAGGCTTTTGGAGCTGAAGGCATGCGCGTTACAAAACCCGAGGAAGTAGTCCCCGCGCTGGAAAAGGCACTAAGCTCGACAGATAAACCGGTATTAATAGATTTCAGGATAAGCAGGGATGAAAAGGTATTCCCGATAGTTCCCCCCGGAGCGCCGATAAGTGAACTGGTAGAGGAATAAGTATATTGATAAGGAAGAAAATTAATAGAATAACAAGCAAATTTGCGGAAAAACAATCAGAAAAACAAGCAAATTGATGGAAGGAGAAGCTGCCTGGCGGAGCAACAAGTGAATAAATAAAGAATAAGTACATTGACAGGGGAACATCTAGATTGACAGGGAAGTAAATCACGGGGAACTACAGCACTTTCAACCTCTTGGCCTTTTCAACCGCCTGGACCCTCCTGTTCACATGGAGCTTTTCATATATGTTCTTTACATGGGTTTTTACCGTATTGATAGATATATCAAGCCTTTCTGCTATCTCCTTATTTGATAGCCCTGAAGAAATCAGCCTGAGAACTTCAATTTCCTTTCCGGTAAAGGTATCAAGCGAGTGAAGGGTTGTTTCCTCTTTTATTTGCAAGCCGCTTTTTTCCATGAACTCTTGCAGGGTTTTTGTAGAGGATACCAGGTTTGCCAGGAGACTTATAAAATTAATGCGGCTCTTGGTAAATACTTCCGGCATGAGGTCATTTTCAAGGTATAGAACTCCGACAGGAGTGCCCTGGAATTGTAACGGGATACAAACTATTGATTTTTCCCCGGGTTTTGCAAGATACGGGTCTTTTATAAAAATCCCGGTTTGCCCCTTATTATTCACAATTACAGGCTCAAGGGTCCTGGCAGCATATCTTATGATTGTCTTTGAAAGGTTATTTCGTTGCTCCAGGGGAATGGAGTTTGTAATTATCACGGAGCTGTTTTTGCTGTCTTTTTCTGCTTCAATAAACAATTCATTGCCCTTCTTTAGCATCAAGTAACCCTTGTTTGCGCAGGAGCTTTCTATTGTTATGCCCAGGAAAGCTGTGAAAAGCTTATCGATTTCTTGTTGTTGACAAATATAATTTATCGCATTTTGTACGTTATGCATATGAATATCAAGATTGCCCACGGTTTTGCCTTCCATGTCAATTGAACTGTAAAGGATATTCTTCAATAATTTTTCCGGGTCGTAATCTTTACCTTCGCTTTCTTTCACTACTGCCATGTCCAGCAGGTCAGGATACCTTAATTTTATATCCTGGGCTTTTGCCGTTGCCCCCCATTTAATATATGAATCAAAAGCGTCGTTCAAATATGTTTTTGCGATCCTGGCCCAGCCCTGGGCAGCATAAAACTTTGCAGCCAGTTCGCATGCAATGGCCTTGTTCTGGATATAACCACTTTCACCGGCAGATTGAATGGCTTTATCGTACAAGATCACGGCTTCCTGTTTCCTGCCCAGTATTCTCGCCTTTTCTGCTTCAACCAGCAGGTACTTGTGCAGGAAGTTTTCCTTACATGAATCTGACCATTTTTTCATCTGCCGCTGGTTTTTCTTCAATTCCTTCATTAATTTTTTCCGTTCCATCAAGCGAATTTCGCCATGTATGGCGGTGATAGAAAGGGAATGATAAAAATTATATTCTGCAGACATTAAGAATCCCAGCAAAACCCCGGCACAAGTTTTTATTTTTTCTGACCAAACAAGGGCTTCACGGTAATTCCCTGCCAGGTAGCACAGCTGCATTTGCGTGTAATAGTAGGCTATTAGCGATGACTTATCTCCTTTTACCGATTTTAGCAACTTCTCCTCGCCAGTGTCCCCGGCAACCGGCGAAGATAAAGTGTCAGCCTGGCTTGTCAAGATGGAAGCAGCCCTCATGTAGGCCAATGCATTTATCCTAAGATTCTCATGTTTTAGCGTTTCTGCATGCTTCCTGTACTTTTGGGCTAAAGCCAGTACTTTTTCAAGGGAGGTACCCAATAAGTATTTTTTTCAAGTATAACCCCGTACGAGTATCCTGCCAGGAGCACATTACCGGCTTCATTAGCGCAATTTATTGCTTTTTGCAGGTATTTGAACGCTCCTTTTGCGTGGTTTGTCCAATGGTATAACAAGGCCCCATGTGTAAAGTAAACCAGGCACTTGAGAAAGGATTTATTGTATTTTTCGGCAAGTGCTATTACCACCTTTCCAATCTCGTATCCCTTTTCATAGTTATTGAATACGCTTCCTTCAACAATACTATACCCTATATACCCGGCGGAAGCTATTTCGGTATTGCCATATTTTAAAGCATGATTGCCTATTTTTATTATGGCGAATGAATACAAATCCGGATAATCCGTACATGATGTCAGTATTATTCTCACCAGGAATTCAGCAACTTTCTTTTGCACCGGGTCCTTCATTTCAGGGAGTTTATACAAGTCTTCCGCTTTCTTTCCACGCATGTGCCACTTGTAAAACAACAACTCCTTGAAATAATCAAGTATGCCGGGCTTTGCCGGTAACTTCATGCCCAGCTTCCCAAGCACATCCGTGCCGATTTGCACAGCCTCGGAATATTTGCCTGTCCCGGCATACAGCATCATCTTCATGCCGTATAAATCTAACTTTTCCTGCCCTGTTCCTGCACGGCTGATTATCAGATCAAGGAGTTTTTCCACCTTGTCCATATTTCCCAGCATATATTCGCACTTGGCGCATCCCAGGTGAAGCTCGAAGCATAAATTATAACAGCTGTCCCATGCATCTCCAGGGAGAAGGCTGATCCCTGCAGTAAAATATGCTATTGCTGAATCATAGGCGGAAGCTGACTTGGCTTTTTTCCCGGCTTGCAAGTTGTACCCGGCAAGTTTCAACCTTTCACCCGGGTCTGTGATTAATTCCAGGCCACGGTTAAAATGATCCATGATTGTCATTATATTTTCATCAGATTCATCCGTGTAAAAATTTTGCAAGATCAATCGCCCTATTTTCACGTGTGTTTCCTTTTTGTCTTTTTCAGAAAACAAGGAATACACCGCTTGCCTTATCTTGTCATGCAAGAACTCGTTAATATCTACTATATTATAGTTATATGATGCCTGCAGAACTTTACCTGAATGGGATACCGGCAGTACAAGGCCCTCCATTATAGCAGGCAGAAGAAGGGAATATGCTTCCACGTATGTCTTTTTACATGCGACGGAAAGGATTTTCATGTCAAATGTACTGCCCATGCAGGAAGCATGTTTTAAGATATCCAGTGTTTCTCCGGGCAGTTTTTGCAGCTTTAAATGTATCAAGCCGACAACATCATCGGGCATGCAAAGTTTTTGTATGGAATCCATATCCCATTGCCAGCAGTTATTATGTATATTGAATGTTACTAGCCTTTCTTCATAAGCCGTTTCTATCATCTGGCGAAGAAAGAACGGGTTCCCGCAGGTTTTACGGTAAAGCATTTCAGCAAGCGTATTCAAATCATCATTTCGATAATGGCATTTAAAAGCTTCAGCCAGGTACTCGGTAACTTCCTTCATGTTAAAAGAGCTTATATAAATTTCGTGTAACGGGATTCTCTTTTTTTGAAGTTCTTCAATGGTAGCCCAAAGGGGGTGGTTTTCATGGATTTCATTGCTGCGATGGGCTCCTATGATGAGCAAATGGTTCATATCGGTATATTCGCATAAATACTTCAGCAGGTGCAATGAAGCCGTGTCCGCCCACTGCAGGTCATCAAGGAATATTACAACAGGAGCATTTCTTTCTGTAAACACTTTTAAAAAGTTTCCGAATAATATAAGGAACCTATTCTGGGCTTCTTTTGGCTGGAGCGGTTCAACGGACGGCTGCCGGCCGATTATCATTTCCACCTCCGGAATGAGTTCCGTGATAACTGAGCCACTCCGGCCTAGGGCGCGAAGTATTTCGCTTCGCCATGATTCCAGGTTTTCCCTGCTCTCGGTCATAACCTGCCTTACAATACTGCCAAGGGCGTCAATGACAGGCTTATATGGCATGCCATGGTTATACTGGTTAAACTTGCCGTACCCGTAATATCCCTTTTCCATTGCTGCAGGCATAATTATTTCATTTATTAATTTTGTTTTCCCGGTGCCCGCATACCCGCTCAATAAAACAAGTTTGCCTCTCCCTTCACATGCAAGCCCAAGGGAGGTTTTCAGCTCTTTTATTTCTGCTTCCCTGCCGAAAATCCGGCGCGGTAATTCAAGTATACGTGACAGGTTCCCGCTTTCAATGTCAAAGGGTTCAATTTTTCCCGTATTATCCCACTGGCGCTTGCATTCCTTCAAATCGTCCAAGAGGTTATATGCAGTATGGTATCTTTCACTGGCAGTCTTTGAAAGCAATTTTAAAATAATGGCGGATAACGGCGTGGGTATCCCGGGGTTTATTTTGTCTGGTGCTTCCGGTTTTTGTGTAGCATGAACCCGGATCCATTCAGCGTGGCTTGCACCCTGGAACGGAAGCCGACCTGTCAGCATCTCATAGAATATTACACCGAGAGAATAATAGTCACTGCGGTGATCTATTATATCTTTTACAATACCCAGTTGTTCGGGGGACATGTATTGAAGATTTTCAAGCCCGGTATTAACCGATATATCCCAGCTAGGGGGGTTGACTTCACCTTTTGAAGGAAAACGGGTTGCCAGGCTGAAATTCGATATTTTTATTTCCCTGGTGCTTGGATTGATAGATATATTTTCCGGCCTTAGATTCCTGTGAATTATACCATCCTGGTGTAGTTCCCCGACAGCCTTCGTTAGCTGGATGGCTATATCGAGGAAAACTGGAAGCTCCATGGGAGTTTCCCTGCAATACTTCTTAAGAGAAATACTTTCATCATCCTCGTCGAAAACCATGGCAAAATAGTTTTCTGAAGCCACCAACCTGGCAGGTTTGACAATACTTTTTATCTCAAGCTCCCGTGTAAGCACATACTCATTGACAAACTTGGATATATCGGCCGGGGTGGCTGATTCCTGTTTGAACACTTTTATAATAACCGGTGTTTTATGGACGGCTGAATACCCCCTGTAAATTTCCACCTTGCCATTCTCACGGGTACAAACCTGCTCGTGAATTATATAATCAGGCAATACCAACATTTTCTTTCCCCGCAATTACTACCAATTATTAGTATTAAATATTAATTCTTTGTTAGTCACATTTTACTAGTTATATTGCGTTAATTATATTGAACCAGTCATATTGTGCTGATTATAGTTCTTATTATGTTATCTTTTTATATTGTCCTTGTTATATCGTGGTTCGGCGCTATCAGAACTAATGACCCTTCAGAATGAATATTATCACAGGTTGGGGAATTATAAAAGAGTAATAATAAAAAAATATGTTTTTTTCTTTTTTTGTGAACTTAAATTATTCCATTTTACAATCTTAAAAAGACTTGTAATTCTTCCTTGAGTAAACTATCAACATCTTTTGATTCCTTACCAGGTGTCCATACCGTGTATTCCATGCGCTTATTCTTTTGACTGGCAATTACCAGTTTATAACCTCCCCTGGCCTCCTCGATGATTATCAGCCCTTTATTGCCAATAATAAAAACTCTAAAGTTGCTGCAAGTAACCCCGAAAGGTATAAAAAACTGTTGCAGCAAATTGTTGGAAGACCTTGTATTTAAATATAATCCTTCTATCACATTGTTTAATACGGGTATATTTCCACGGGATCGGCTTAACATGTCAATGCTGCTGTGTGAACGAATATTTTCAAGCAGGTTTCCATCCAACTGGTTTAACTGGTTTATCAATACGTCTTCTTCTTTTATCGAATATAATAGGTTGCTATCCCAGCTTTCTTGCAGTGGACTGTTTTGCGCGGAATTATCGTATCTATAAGAAAATACCCCTTCAATTTCACCACACTGCCCTTTTAAAATTACGTCTTTAGCCTTTTCCACCACTTGGTAAAATTGAAGGGAATTCCCGAACATTATTCTTGCTCCAGTTGACTTGCTAATTTCTATTAATCCAGGAATAATATCGATGAAAGCTTTACTTGATGTTTTCTTTATAAACACGTTCTTTTCACTTTTAAGAAGTAAATGTACGATATCAAATTTTGATTCATCGGAGACATCAACTATATAACGGTCATACCCTTCATTTAAAGCTCTTTCGAAATGGGTATACAAAATAATACCGGGGTAATTTTTAAAAAAAAAGTGAATTGCTTAAGATTGGATTCCACAACTCCGCCAAGAATGCCCATTCTATAAGCAACATTCATCAGCTTCCTGCTCCAATGGCTATTGCCAATGACACATACTTTTTTTGTCTTTTCTTTAAGATTTCCCATACCAACCATCCTCGTTTTAACTTTAAATAGATGCAAATGTGCATCTACTTTAAACATACCTGCATGCTCGTTTCAAAAGTGATCAACCTGTCAACAGGCTGGATTTTGTGTTTAAATTGATGAAATTTAACTATGGCCTGTGAACTCTATAATTCACTTGTAATCTGCTTCATAATAAAACCATCATTGGTAATAAACGCAAATAAGGTTATTCATTTTCGCCTTGTAAAAATTTCATTATTTTTTGCAGCCTCTGGAATTCATAATTAATTAGGGCAGTTTGTTCTTCCTGGAGTTTATTGCGGTCCATGATTGCTTTTTTGTTTGCTTGTATACTTTCGGTTAGCTTGTCTATTTCGGCTTCCAGCTCTTTTATTTTTCTCTCGGTGGTTTGTGAAAACTTCTGGTAGAAGTTGTTGAGGGCTTCTTTTCTTTCTTCCCCGTCTTTTAACAAATCTTCAGGGTTTATTCCCCCTGAACGGATTATATCCAAAACAGTTTTACGTTTTATTTCACTGGGCAGAAAATCAGGCAATGTTTTCAAGTAAGTTTCTGCGATAAAAACTGTATTTAAGCCGTCTTGAGCAGTGCCGTATCTTTCATAAATGCTGTTGACTTGTTCCAAGTTATCGTAATCATTGTAAATCCCTGTTGATTCTTGTACATTGCCGGATAAATTTTGGGCTTTTTTCGTGCTTGTTTCTTTTTCAACAAGGTCAATGTGTTCATGGTTGTTATTTTTTTCGTGGTGCCTTGTTGCTTTTTCTTTTTTATTATTAATTATTGTAGAAAAAAAGCTTGTTTTTTTATCGTTATTGTTGTCATTATTCGAAGTAAATCCATGATTATCGCTTTTGTTGATGGTTTTTTCTTTCTTGGTATTGTTCCATAATTTGCCCAGTGCAGCAAGCTTTTTAAAATCAATCCTGGCCTTGCTAGTTTTCTCCATTAAATTCTCCCCCCCCTGTTTTGTGAGCTTTAAAAAATTTATATTGTACCCATACCAGCCGTGTTTTTTCATCGACTGATTTTTAGCTTATTCTTTTAATTTCAACATAATACAACAGCAGTATAAACGTAGCATAAACGTATTATAAATTATATTCCCTTAAAAAACATCATACAAACAGGTGATATAAGATATTTTTTTGTTAGTCACCCGAATAGATGAACATGATGCATTTAAAATTTATTA
>JAAZDH010000083.1 GCA_012512865.1 Clostridiaceae bacterium
AAGGACAATAGCCCATTTGAGGCCCAGGACCAACACTTTTTTCGCAGTATTCAGGGTAAGGTCCCTTGCGGCCTATGCCATACACAAGTTTTTCCAGGAAAGGAATTTTGTTTACGTGCACACCCCTATTATAACTTCTAGTGATTGCGAGGGCGCGGGGGAAATGTTTCGCGTATCGGTGCTTGACCCCGGGAACATACCCCTTGATGAAAAGGGCGAGGTGGATTACTCCAGGGATTTTTTCGGCAAAAAAGCAGGGCTTACCGTTAGCGGACAGCTTGAGGGCGAGGCATATTGCATGGCATTCAGGAATATATATACCTTTGGGCCTACCTTCAGGGCGGAGAATTCCAACACACCGAGACATGCCGCGGAATTCTGGATGGTCGAGCCCGAGATTGCCTTCGCAGGGCTCAAGGAAAACATGGAACTGGCGGAAGGCTTGATAAAGCATATTATTTACCATGTAATGGAAAATGCCCCCGAGGAAATGGAGTTTTTTAACACTCATATCGACAAAAGCCTGTTTGACAGGCTGGATAATATTATTAATTCGGATTTTGCACATATAACATATACTGAAGCAGTAAATATCCTGAAGAAAGCTCCCGTGAAATTTGAATACCCCGTGGAGTGGGGCAAGGACCTTCAAACTGAACATGAAAGGTATATTACGGAGAAAGTCTTCTCCAAGCCTGTATTCGTGACGGACTATCCGAAGGATATAAAGGCCTTTTACATGAGATTGAATGATGATAATCACACGGTGGCAGCCATGGACCTCCTTGTGCCGGGTATAGGGGAAATAATCGGAGGAAGCCAGAGGGAGGAAAGGCTTGATTACCTGGGAAAAAGAATGGATGAACTGGGATTAGACAGGGAAAACTACTGGTGGTACCTAGATTTAAGGAAATACGGGGGAGTAAAGCATGCAGGATTTGGCCTGGGATTTGAACGGGCAATAATGTATATAACCGGCATGGAAAATATACGGGATGTGATTCCATTTCCCAGGACGCCAAGAAATGCGGAGTTTTAAGCATGGGGCTTTACAGCAGGTAGTTTTGAAAACATTCGGATTTAAAAGCAGTCAGGTTTGAAGGCATATGCGGATTTGAAAGCAAGCGGGCTTGAAGGCATGGAACTTTACTGCAAGCCGGCTTTAAAGTAAGAGAAACGGGTTTGAAATATGTTGGAAAGTGGTATAACTTATAATATAGCGGTATAACTTATAATAATATTATAATGATTTAAATACATGTTTTGAATTTTGTAGTTTTGAGCTATATTGAATTATAACTTTGAGTTTATAATTTTGAATTTATAAATCAATTTAAAAATCTCGAAGGGGAGGTTTTAACATGACTGAAGAATTAAAGAATACGGTGGTTGAAGAATCAAATGAAGACAAGCTGAAGATCGTGGATGAAGTTATAGAAACAATAGCAGGAATAGAAGCTTCGAAGGTGCGGTATGTTACATCCATGAGCGGCGGTTTCACCGATGGACTGGCAGGAATCCTCGGCAAGAAAAACCTGGGCAAGGGCGTTAAGGTAGAAACGCTTGAAAACAAGGTAAAGGTATTTCTTTCAATTGTTGTTGAATATGGATGCAAGATTCACATGGTGGCAAGGGATGTGCAAAGTACGGTGAGGGCTGCAATTGAAGAAATGACCGGCCTGGAAGTGGCAGAGGTTAATGTAAACGTGGTGGATATAAGCATACCCAGGGAAGGCAAGAAAGAGGAAACAGCCGAGGAGACAGGCGAAGAAAAATAAAAGCAGGATTTTTAGCCTTTTTTAGCCTATTGAATTTCCAGGCGCAATGTGATACTATAATTTATGCATGAATCCATGCATTAATCTTATGAATCTATGGATAAATCCATCCGTGAATCCATGGAAAAGCATTTTTATGCGGACATGGCGGAATTGGCAGACGCGCTGGATTTAGGTTCCAGTGGTTCACAGCCGTGGGGGTTCAAGTCCCTTTGTCCGCACCATGGAAAAATAAAGGCTTCCGGGGGTTTAAACCCGGGAGCTTTTTATTATTTGGCCATTAGTCCATGAAATATTGTTTTAAACATGGAATTTTTTACATCCTTAAGTTCATACTTTCCCTTATTATTAATGTAATACTTGCACGTGTTGTCAAGCATACCTATTATACCCGCCGCAGCCAGTTCATAATTTGCATGTAAGAAAATAAGAATTTGCGGGTAAAAATAATTGACACGATGATACAATATTGATAACATGGTTTCCAGCCGGTAGTTTATAAAACGGCTTTGCAATGAAAGCCCGATGAAGATTCAAGAATAATAGTTAAGGGAAATCAGCATGAATAAAGCAATAAATACAATATGTTACATATCGCTTTTATTTCTTGGAATGTATCTTGCCGTGTACCAGGTTGCCATAAATTCCATTTCTGCAGAACTTGCCGTAAGCAGTACAGTATCGGGAATTTTGATATCCTTGCTTTTTGTAGGGATTATGATAGCGCCTGCAATATTCGGGGAAATCAGTGACAGGATAGGGAAAAAACCTGTAATAATCATATGTTTCGGAATTATGATTGCCGGGCTGTTGCTGGTCTATTTTTTCAATATTGTTGAATTTATTGCTGCAGGCATATTTTTCATTGGGTGTGGCTTCGGGGCAATAGAGGGCTTGTTAAGCGGATTGCTGGCAGATTTGAATAGTAAAAGGACAAATAAGGTCATTAATATATCCCAGATGTATTTTAGCATTGGTGCGGTGGTTGGCCCTGTATCAGCCATATGGATAACAGGATTACTAGGAAACTGGAAGCACAATTATGTATTGCTTGCAGTAATATTCCTCCTGTTGTTAGTTATTATTGCAGGACAAAAACATGCAGAAATGAACGGAAAAGGGCCGGTAACCGGGGATATGTCACCAGGAGCGCCGGTTCCGGCACCTAAAGGGTCCATATCGTTTTTCTTGTTGAAAGAAAAACGATTTATACTACTGTACACGGCTATTTTTATTTATGTTGGTATAGAGGAAGCAACGGCATTTTGGGCAAACACTTATTTCATTGATAGCTTCGGCATGGAAAAACTTGGAGCATACGCATTATCCGGGTTCTGGGGAAGCATGATTGCTGGCAGGTATATAGGTAGCAGATTTGAAGAAAAGGGTAACACCCTTTGCTTCATTGGACTACTGGTTTCTTTAATTTCCATTATTTTAGCGCTCATGATAAAAAACCCGGTATTTAGCATGGTATGCTTTGTTTTGCTTGGTTTGGGGTTTTCAGTAGTATGGCCCGTCCTTATGGTTACGGCGGCAAGGAGTTGCTACAATTATACAGGTAGTGCAATGGGGCTGATGATGATGTCTGGAGCTGCAGGCGGGATAGTTGTACCCTTGTTAATGGGAGCTGCGAAAGAATTTGTTGATACGGGGACTGCTTTTTTGATTGTTCCTTTTCTTGCATGTGTAATATTATTGCTGCAAAGAAAGATTAGGAAAACAATGACGTATAAATATAACATTTAAATAATAATTTACTAGCGCATGAGCAATATTTTGAATAACACGAGGAAAAACATGAGCAAATTACATAAATAAACAGTTTACAGAATATTATTCTTGTCAAAGTGTGGATTTTAAAGTAAAATAGGTGTAGAAGCTGAATTTTTTAATATGGAATTTCGATGCATAATGATAGTTTGTGAGGAGTGATAGTCATGTATAAACCTGTTGTTGTTGCTTGCGATACCGGCAATGATACAATCAAGGTGAAAGTCAATAAGAATATATATTTTATTCCGACCATCATGAAAAGCAATCCACGAAAAAGATTAATTTTTGGCAGTGGTGATGAAGGTGAATCCATAGATTTTCTCGATGTTACCGTGGAAAGCAGAATTATATCCGGTGTTTATCATGTCGGGAATCTTGCCAGGTATGGCATAAACCAGGAAAGCCTTGGAGGAGTGAAATCTGAAAACAAGCTAATTATGGTATGCATGCTGACAGCCATTGCGTATGCCCTGGCAATGGAATACCCATCCAATAATGATTTTAGCCTGTACCTGGGTGCAGGATTGCCGGTAAGCGAGTTTTTCTGGCAGAACGAGGAAGGGGAATACGACTTTTCCAAGGTGGAAAAATATAAAGAAACAATAGCGGGAATTCATAGGGTTAAGTTCAACACCAATCTTTTGAACAACAGGACAATAACGATAGAAATAACTCCCGAAAGGCTGGCCGTGATACCCGAAGGATATGCTGCATTGACATCCATCCTGATGAGCGATGATATTGATCCGGATTTTAGACGATATACGAGGAAAAATGCCATTGCATTTTGCATGGACATTGGCTCCATCAGTTGCGATGTATCTTCAATGATGAACGGCAAGTATTTCCCGGCGGGGATGTTCGGGTTTGACATGGGAATGAGTTCGGCCATAGATTCATTATGCATTGATATTCGCAACAGGACCGGGATAAAAGACATAACAAGGTACGAGGTGAATACATATTTATTTGACAAGGAGTTAAATGGCATATATAAAACCAATAAGGTTGAGATAAATCTTAACCAGGAAAAAATCCCGCATTATAAGAAACTTGCAGAAACAATAGCATACCGTTTCAGGGAAAAGCTCAAGGAAAACGGTGTTGATATACGCAGGATTAACGTATTATTCCTTGTCGGCGGCGGCAGCATTGAATTGGGGGACTACGTTTTTGAATCCCTCAAAAACGACATTTCCGAGTTCGTGGGATTTGAAGCCGAGGAAGCATTGACAAAGAATCTTCTTGGTTATGAGATAGCTGCGAAAAAGTTGCTAAATGATTAAGAATGTAAAAGTGCAATGGTTTAATAAGACAAAAAGAGAGCAATGGGATAAAAGACAGTGATTGTAAAAAAATATGTCAAAAAACCCCGGGATTTTCTTTATAACCAGGCAATAAAAGAAACATGACATAAGTTATTATATATCCCTATACTTTGTTTTACGTGGTAGATATGGTGTTTGATATAAAACAAAAACATGGTAATAGTATATATTTATTTATAATAGTATTGAAATAGCAATATATGCGGTGTTGTGCACCGGCATATGTAATAATAAGAGGTGCGGTATACGGGAAACATTACATGTAAATGTTACATACAAGAAATATATACAAATAGATACACAAGAAATATAATATACGAAAAATATTGTATGCAAGGAATATGAAATGTGAAGAAACAGGGAAAGGGCATAGAAGGAAAACATAAAGATAAAGTACAGGGATAAATATTATAAAGAAAACATATAGAAAACAGGGGATGATGACGTGCTCTGGTGGTCGGCAAACAGGAATATAAGTCTTAGTACAAAGCCTAATACGTGTATAAAAGGTAAAATTACGGGAAAAGGCGATGTGAAGATTGACGGAAACGTGGAAGGGGACATTGATATTAAAGGCACTGTAATTATAGGAAAGCATGGAAATATTAAGGGGAATATAATTTCAGACAATGTCGAGATTCACGGAAGGATTGAAGGCAATATAACTGCAAGAAATAATCTCAGGCTCTTTTCAACTGCCCAGTTGTACGGCGATGCAAGCATGAAGGATTTCAAGTCAGCGACAGGAGCAGTATTTGTCGGTAATTGTATCATTCTTAAAGATAAAGATGAATTGGAAAGCATGGCTGAAAAAGCATCAGCCGGGGCTGCCGGGATAAGCGGTGCAACCGGGTATGAAGAGGTAACCGGGCAAGAGGAAGCAGCCAGCCATGGCAAGATGGCAGGGCAAGAAGAAGCAGCCGGCCATGAAACGACAACCAGGTATGAAGAGGCAACCGGCCATGGAGGAGTAACCGGGCATGAAGAAGCAATCGGCAGCGAAGAAGTAACCAGGGCCAAGGAGGCGACTACGCCTGAAGAGACAACCAGCTACGGGGAAAGCATGGAAACCGGCAAGGATATACCCAAGGAAAAAGACCTTGGTGACCTTGCTATAAATGTAAGTGAGCCGGGCAGTAGCGTGAAAGAGGATAAGGACAGCGCCAGGGAAAAAGAACTGGAGGATTCAAAAACTCCTGTTTATACCAAGGAAATAGAAATGGAAACTGCTTCCGCTCCTGCGAGTGAGCCGGGTAAAAAAGAAAGCGGAGAGGATACAACCAGCGTAAACCGGAAGAAGTTTATAATCAAGAAATACAATTAAACCCGGAGGTCCTGTCCACGATTTTCATGTTTTTTAAATATATATCCTTTTAGCAGTGTATATAAATTGAATGTATAACTGGTATATAACTATATACATTTTTTGTTATAATTTTATATTTATTTGTAATTGTTATACTTTCCAATACTATGAGTGTTGCATTTGTCCATGAATTCCATGTATTATATTTACAATAGTATTTACTTTTATTATCTATATCCGTAAAAATTTTTACAAATTATCTTGCCTATTGTGGCCGATGTTTGGCAACAGGCAAGGTGTTTGATTGTAACTGGTAATGCGGGCATACGATTAAGACATTGAGGTATTAAAGTGTTAAAATAATGAAAAATATTGACTAATAAAACCAAATATATTATTATTTATAGGAAGTATTTACAAAAGAAGGAACATATTGAAGGAGAAGAAGGTTTTTATGCTGCTGAAAGTTGGCAAATCCAATGCTATAAAGGGAGCCAGGGCAAGGATTCCCGGCTCGAAATCTCATACCATCCGGGCATTATTTATTTCAAGCCTTGCCTGGGGGGAATCCCGCATATTGCAGCCACTGGTTTCGGATGACACGCTGTCGGCGGTAAAGATATGTGAAAGTTTTGGCGCAGGCATTATTGCGGAGGGTGAAGGCTACGCGGTAAAGGGATTCGGGCAAAACCCGCAAGTGCCGGAGGATGTTGTGCATGTTGGAAACTCGGGTACGTCTTTAAGGCTCGGCTTGTCGGTAGCCGCGTTAGCTGAAGGGTATACCGTTTTTACGGGAGATGAGCATATAAGAAGGAGACCCTTGGGTCCGCTGGTTGATGCGCTAAATGACCTTGGTGCCACGGCTTTTACAACAAGGGGCAACGGAATGGCACCGGTTGTAATAAAGGGAAGGATGAAAGGCGGGAAAACGAGGATTAACGCGTATACATCACAATTCCTTTCTTCACTTTTAATAAGCTGCCCGTTGCTGGAAAATGACACTGAAATAGATGTAATTACGTTAAATGAAGTGCCCTATGTTGAAATGACATTGTGGTGGCTTGACAAACAAGGGATAAAATACGAGAATGAGGATTTTAAAAAGATATACATATATGGCGGCCAGGAATATAAAGAATTTGATATGTATATCCCGGGGGATTTTTCCTCGGCGACGTTTTTTATAGCCCTTGCGGCAATATCCGGTGATGAAATCGTACTCGAAAACCTTGATATCAATGATCCCCAGGGTGACAAGATGGTGCTTTCCATCCTGGAAAGCATGGGGGCGAAGGTTGAATACAGGGAAAGCTGCATAGTTGTCAAAGGGGACAGGCTAACGGGGATGGAAATAGACATGAACTATATACCTGATGCGCTTCCTGCAATGGCGGTTGTGGGTTGTTTTGCCGAGGGGGAAACAAGGCTTGTCAATGTACCCCAGGCAAGAATAAAAGAAACGGACAGGATCAGTGTAATGTGCCATGAGCTGAGGAAAATGGGTGCCAGTGTATCTGAGCTTCCGGACGGGTTAATCATAAGGAAGAGCAGGCTTAAGGGCTGCGAGGTTGACGGGCACCACGACCACAGGGTTGTTATGGCACTTACAGTAGCCGGGCTCAATGCTGAAGGCGATACCCTTGTAAAAACCGCCGAGGCAATAAATGTAACCTTCCCGGATTTTGCCTATTTGGTTAAAAGGTGTGGTTATGATATTAATGTATTATAGGTTATTGCAGCTACAGGTTAATGTAACTATAGGTTATTATAGTTAAAGGTTGTTGCATTTGGAGGTTATTGCAGGTAATAGCGGAAGGAGCGTAATTTGCAATATGATGGGAAATACATTCGGACGCTTGTTCAGGGTGACAACATGCGGAGAATCGTACGGAGGAGGGTTTAGAAAAAGCCTTGACATACCGAAAGAATTATATGGGGGGCTAATAACAATTGTTGATGGCGTACCGCCCGGTATAACCATAACACCCGAATTATTACAAGGTGAGCTTGATAAAAGAAAACCGGGGTTATCAGCCTTAAGCACTCCCAGGAAGGAAGAAGACAGGGTATACATTTTTTCGGGTGTCATGGAAAACAATCTTACAACGGGAGCCCCCATCGGGATAATTATACCCAATACCGATATAGAGGACAGGCATATTGAACAGCACAGGGCAAACAAGGATTTCATCCGCCCCGGGCAGGCTTCATACACTTATTACAAGAAGTATGGAAGGTTTGCGGATTGGGCGGGAGCAGGCCGAGCCTCCGGGCGCGAAACAGCGGCAAGGGTTGCCGCCGGGGCCGTGGCAAAGGCTGTCCTTGACTTGATGGGAATAGACGTAATCGCTTATGTTACCGAATCCCACGGGATAAAAGCTGGGCATATTACCTACGAGATGGCGAAAGCAAATTACAGGAAAAATGAGCTGAACTGTCCTGACCTGGAAAAGGCAAAGGAAATGATCGAGGACTTGCTTGAAGTAAAAGCGGCAGGAGATTCCTGCGGAGGGGTTGTTGAAATAATAGCAAAAGGCGTACCTGCAGGGCTTGGAGAGCCGGTATTTGACAAGCTGAGCGCCACGATTGCCCACGGCCTTATGTCGATAGGTGGAGTAAAAGGCATAGAATTCGGGGAAGGTTTCAAGCATGCTGCCATGAAGGGTTCAGAGGCAAATGATACTCCCTGGTACGATGAAGAAACAAAAAGGGTCAGGTTCAGGACAAACAAGGCAGGAGGGCTGCTTGGAGGGATAACCACCGGGGAAGAAATCAGGATAAGGGCGGCTGTAAAACCTACCCCTACAATTATGTTGGAGCAGGAAACGGTCAATATCAGGCACAGGAAAAACGTGGTTCACAGGTTTACATCCCGTAGTGATCCGTCCCTTTGTCCAAGGATTTACCCTGTATGTGAAGCCATGGTAAGGATTGCATTGCTGGACGCAATTTACATGGCAAAGGCATATGAAAGCGTAATAAACAATATTGTACCAGGTTGGGACATGCTATGATTACAAGGAAAGAAGAGAGGACTCGTATTTGGAAAAATAAATAAGGTTCAGGGAGCGGCAGGATTGTGAATAGCAAAAGCATAGAAAATAGCAAGAATTATGACAAGCGGAGCAATATTGTGTTAATAGGCATGCCTGGTTCCGGCAAGAGCACGGTAGGAGCTTACCTGGCAAGCATGCTGAATATGGATTTTATCGATACCGACAATATGATTCGCAACGTAGAAAAAAAAGAGCTGAAGGATATTGTAAATGACAAGGGGCGCGATCATTTCCTGAAAATACAGGAAAACATTATTACAGGGCTTGAACTGGAAAACAGCATAGTAGCTACGGGAGGAAGCGTTGTATATAGTGAAAAACTAATGGGCCATCTTAAGAAAAATGGAGTTATTATTTATTTGAAACACGATATCAAGGAGCTTGCCGAAAGAATGGGGACTGGAAGGAGACTTGCAAGGGACAGGGAGCAGAGTATCACTGACATATATAACGAGCGGCTTCCCTTGTATAATAAATACGCGGATATTATCATAGATTGCAACGGGAAAGGTGTTGGCCCTATTGCCGAAGAGATAGCAGGAAGGGTAGGACTTAAAACAGGGCGATAAAAGCAGGATTGCGAGATTTGGCGATGAATAAAGTTTTATTGTTCTTAGACAATTAATAACCATGATTGTATAAATAATACATAGTTTTGAAATAAAGGAATGCGGTAAAAAATGGAACAGAAAATATTGCTTTTTATTATTGGAAGCAATAATTTTATGGCGGAAATGCTGCTTGAAGTTTTCAGGAGCTGTGATGAAGTGGAAGTTGCCGGGGTTGCAAAAAACAGCATGGAAGCTTTGGATTTAATAAAGGATACAAATCCTCATATTATTTTGTTCGATTTCAATGAACCGGATGAGGAAGAGATAAAAACACTGACAAAATCCCTAAAGCTGCAGTATGCAGGCAGGCCGGTTATTGTAGTCCTTTCCGACCAGTCAACAGGCTGGAGGGCTAAAAATTCAGTTACGCAGGACATAGCAGGGTATCTTGTCAAGCCAATCGACAAGAACATGTTATTAGTAAGAATAAAACAAATATATTACGAAGAATATATCAATAAACGAACCGCTTTTTTGCATAATAGTGATATTGCAAAAAAAATCAGTGCTGCGACAGCCGAGTTTTTATACAGTTATGGCATCCTGTCGCGCTTTCGTGGCTATAAGTATATCAAGGAAGCCATGTTTTATATAGTTAATGACCCGAGGAGTTACAGGCCGTTCAGGAAATTTTTATATCCCTTGATTGCCGAGCAATTCGGTACTACTCCGCAAAAAGTTGAAACGGCGATAAGGAATGCAATAGAAAGCGTATGGAAAAAAAGTGCTTGCTCGGATGGTAGTGCTGCTGGAAGCAATAACATACTCAAAATGTTTGGTAAAAAACCTACAAATACGCAATTCATATACACCATGGCAAATCATATACGTTCCAAGCTGAACATATAATATAATGTAATAAAAGTAATAGAAAATAAAAAGGCCCTTGAAAAAGGGCCAAAAGCTATAACTACTTGATGCCAAGCAATTAACTATGTAGTTGTAAATTATAATAAATAAAAATCTACTTAAAAAAAACTACGTATTTACCTTAATTATTTAACTTTTTCTTTCAAACCTTTTCCAGCTTTGAAAACTGGTGCCTTGGAGGCAGGTATCAGTATTTCTTCCTTGGTTTGAGGATTTCTGCCTTTTCTTGCCGCTCTCTTCCTAACTTCGAAAGTACCGAATCCTACTAGTACGACTTTTTCATCCTTCTGGAGCGATTCTTCCACCGATGAAACAAACGCATTCAAAGCAGCTTCACTGTTCTTCTTGGTTAATCCTGTCTTCTGGGCGATAGCGCTAATCAAATCAGTTTTGTTCATATGCATTAACCTCCTATATTTGGAATTCGACATAATTTTATAACGAAAGCGGCATTAAGTCAAGGTTTTCATTGAAAAAAACAATGCAACTGATAATTTTCAGTAAATGTTATAGTTTTAACATCAAAAATTTGTAAAATATGTCGAATACTTATAATCCAGGGGAATTTCTGGACTGTAATAATCATGCAAATTTAATATTTTATGGTATAGCAATTATATCAATGTTTATATCAATAACAGCTCTTAGTTTTGTAAAAAAAGAATTTTCGGACCGGGCTGGTACAGAGCCGCCAAGAATTATACAATCAATGGCCTTGTCTTTAGCAAAATCCGCGATGCAGCTAATCACATCATTGGATCTTAACACGAACAAACCGGCGCCCACGGACTTGGATATTTCAAACAAGTATTGCAGGGCTTCCCCTTCATGGGGATTGTCCAGGAATTTCAACCCGTCCCTTGCAACATGGATTACATAGATGTTACACTTGCCTTCAAATTCCTCTTTCAAGCTGGCAGCTTTAAGTATTAATCTTTCACAGGTTTTTTGCTGGGTTACGCACACAAGTATGTTTTTTTGCTGGTTCAAGGGTATCCTCCTTTCACCTGCAATGGCAAATTCTAATTATATTATACCAAAATGAAACGTTAAAATGGGGTTCGGTTTATTTTATTTGTGTTTCTCTTTATTGATTTTTGGTCATATATATATTAGAATTTTACATATGCATGCTATATGCGCGTTAAGTGCATGTTATATACATATTGTACATACAAGTTAATTCATATTTACATGCGCATGATCCCTTGCATATTTTAATTGCGGAGGTTGGTTTTTTAATGAGGGTTATAGATGCGTCCTTGATAACGGATACGGTAGAAAATTTATGTATTGCAGCAAATTATTGTCTTGGCAATGATATGTTGGACGCATTGAAAAAAAACCTTGATGTTGAGGAATCCGACGAGGGAATATATGTTATTGAAAAAATTATTGAAAATGCCAACCTTGCCTGTACCGAACAAATGGCTATATGCCAGGATGCTGGGATGGCCGTGGTATTCGTGGAAATCGGGCAGGATGTCCATGTTACAGGGAAAAGCTTGGGTGAGGCGATAAACGAGGGGGTTGGAAGAGGCTATAAAAAAGGTTACTTGAGGAATTCCGTTGTGGGGGACCCGGTAGAAAGGGTAAATACTGGTGATAATACCCCTGCAGTAATTCATTATGATATAGTGGAAGGGGATAAAATAAAAGTAACAGTAGTTCCAAAGGGATTTGGAAGCGAGAATATGAGTGCATTGGAAATGTTAAAACCGGCAGATGGAATTGACGGGATTAAAAGGTTTGTTATTAAAACCGTTGACAGGGCAGGGCCAAACCCGTGCCCCCCGGTAGTTGTCGGGGTAGGTATCGGGGGTACCATGGAAAAGGCAGCCTACCTGGCAAAAAAAGCTCTAACCAGGCCCGTTAATGTAAGAAATAGCGCTGTCCATATCAGGGACCTGGAAATCGAGCTTCTCAGGGAAATCAACATGCTGGGCATAGGGCCGATGGGCTTGGGGGGAAGGATAACAGCCCTTGCCGTTAACATTGAAGTTTTTCCCACTCACATAGCAGGGCTGCCCGTGGCGGTAAACATGAGCTGCCATGCCACCAGGCATGCGGAAGCTGTTTTGTAGGATTTGGTGTTAAGTGACAAGGCTTTCTTTTTAAATTGTAACATATGGATTGAAAATTGCGGCCTGTAGTTTGAAAACAGCAGCTTACAGCTTATAGCTTGAAACTTGTAAGTTGCAGCTTGTAACTTATGGCAGGAATAAACGTAAGACGTACCTGGAGGGAATATGCAGTATAATTTGGATACGCCCTTGGATAAGGAAGTTTTGAGAAAGTTAAGAGCCGGGGACAGGGTGGAAATAAACGGCGCGGTATATGCAGCAAGGGATGCAGCCCACAAGAACATGGCGGCAATGCTTGAAGAAGGCAGGGAGCTGCCGTTTGATATTAAGGGACAAGTGATATATTACGTCGGGCCATGTCCCGCAAAACCTGGAAAAGTGATAGGTTCTGCCGGGCCCACCACCAGCGGGAGAATGGATGTTTATACTCCCGTCCTCGTGGAAAAAGGGTTGGCAGGAATGATTGGAAAAGGTTTAAGAAGCCGGGATGTTATCGAGGCAATGATAAAGCACGGTGCCATATATTTTGGTGCTATTGGAGGCGCCGGCGCTTTAATTGCAAAACACGTGGTTTCACAGGAAATCATAGCCTTCCCGGAATTGGGGCCCGAAGCACTAAGGAAACTGCATGTTGTTGGATTTCCCGTTGTTGTCCTCATAGACAGCCACGGTAATAATCTGTACGAGATAGGAAAGAAGAAGTACAGGCAAGTATATACATTAAATTTATAATGCTAAAACTTATAAAAAACTTGTAAAAATATATAAAAATAAAATTTATAAAATAGTAAAAAATAAAATCTAGTATAAGGAAGTGAAACTGATGAAAAAAGTAACACCGGACATGAAAATATCAGAAATTTTGAAACTGGACAGGGGCTTGGTACCGATATTCCTGAATAACGGGTTATATTGCCTGGGATGCCCGTCCGCGATAGGTGAAAGCCTGAAAGATGCTTGTGAAGTGCATGGGCTGGATTGCGAAAAGCTAGTCAATGAACTTAACGCGTACCTGGAGAAAAACCAGTAACGGGAAAAAACCTGTGGTTTAGTGTAACCCATGGGGGAACCAACTCATAATATAAAAGTAAAGACAATATGTAAACGCTAAAATATGAGGAGGTTTCCGCATGTATCAGTACCAATATGACTGGAATCCCATGCCATACATGGGCATGATGAACATGCCCGAGTATTGCTGCCATTCGGTGATGCCAATGCCGCAGCAGCAGCTCGAAAGCATGTATCCAAGGGTATATACGATTGTTTTTCCCGTTGTTGAGCAACATTGCGATATGATGGACATGAAATACGGGCCGATGCATATTCCCACACGTGAGCAGCTTGAAAGTTGGACCGATGATGTATGCAAAAAGGTGGAAGCCGATGTGGATAAGGCAATTGCCGAAGGAGGAAGAGAGGAAGAACGACAGCTTGGCCTTGGAGGAAGGCGGCTTCTTCGCAACCTTATAACAATTCTTATTTTAAGGGAGCTTATCCGCAGGAGGAGCCAGTTTGGCGGGTCCTTTAACTATCCGGGAGGAATGTACGGCAATTTCGGAAGATATCCCGGCGGATATCCGGGAGTATACCCGGGCGGTTACCCGGTGTACTAGTCACAATGTCGAGCACGGATTCATCGAGTTTATCATTATGGCCTGTATGCCTGTTCAAGATAATTGAAAGGCTGCAGGCTTCTTTATTGCCCTTGTAATTGAATTTGTAACTTATAAATGCACCTGTAATTATTTTTATGTTAAATAAAAGCCTGTAATTACTTTAATATACAAATATACCTGTAATTACATATTTAACTGGCATTGCTATTGTGTATGTTTACTTGATTATTTGAAATACTTATTAATGCCACGTATAAGACACTCGGCATGGAGAGGCTTGGTATTGAAAATATTGGCAATAATTCCTGCATATAATGAAGAAAAATCTATAGCAAGGGTAATAAACCAGGTAAAACTCTATGTACCTGGTGCTGATGTACTTGTAGTTAATGATGGTTCCAGCGATACCACTGCCCAAAAAGCCAGGGATGCAGGGGCAAGGGTGGTAAATCTCCCGTTCAACCTTGGAATAGGCGCGGCAATGCAAACGGGTTACCTCTACGCAAGGTATAACAATTACGATATAGCTGTACAGGTGGACGGGGACGGCCAGCACGACCCTGCATATATACATGACCTGATGAAACCTGTTATGGAAGGAAAGGCGGACATGGTCATAGGGTCAAGATTTGTGCGGAAAACATCCTATATACCCCCTGTGGCAAGAAGGGCTGGAATGCTGTTTTTTTCTTTCCTGCTCATGCTTCTTACAAACCTGCAGGTTAAGGATACAACCTCTGGCTTCAGGGTTATAAATAAAAGAACCATTGAATATTTTTCAATGAAATATCCCCCGGATTACCCCGAGGTGGATGTCCTGGTTAAGCTTCACAAGAAGGGGTTTAAAATCTTGGAATTGCCGGTTGAAATGCAGGCAAGGAAGGCGGGAAAGTCATCAATTACGCCAATACGTTCGGTTTATTATTTTGTCAAGGTAACAATATCCTTGCTTATAGGGTCCACCAGGACCTTTGAATAACAAGCAGGACAATAATGCAGGATAATAATACAAGGTAATAATACAGGACAATAACACATTATAATAATGCGGGAAAATAGCACATGATATAGCGCATAATAATACGAGACAATAGTACGGGATAATAAAACAGGATAATAATACCTGTGCATCTTGAATAATAAATAATACTTGGACTACTTGAAAAATAAAAATTACGAAACAAATGGGCAGGAGGGATAAACAAACCTTGTAAAATGTATCATGTTTATTAATGTTTATACCATATCAGTGCTTTTCAGCATTGTGTTCCTTGTTGCGGTAATTGAGCTTGTAAGGTCAAACAAGCTCCAGGAAAAATACTCGATTTTATGGATCCTGATGAGCATTATTTTAATGGTGCTTTCATCTGGCCCGGCAATAATCAACAAACTTGCCGGGTGGCTTGATATAAAGAACCCGCCGTCCCTGCTCTTCCTTTTTGGCCTTGTGTACATGCTGGTTTACAACCTGCATCTTACCGTTGTTGTGTCTAAACAATCGGAAAAGATCACGAGGTTGGCACAAGAAATAGCCATCCTGAAAGAGAAAGAAAAAATGCAATAAAATACGCGATAAAAATAAGAGATGGTATGATATAATTTAATAATAAGCAGTAATATAATAAATTTAACAATTTAACAACAAGCAATAGTATAATAAAATTTAAGCGGAAATTTAACCGGAAGCTGAATGCAGGCAACAAGTGAATGCAGGCTTGAGTGAAAAGCGAAAGCAGTTGCCAATTTCCCACTTGACATCTTGATATTAAGGAAGTGAAAAACCGCAAAGGAGGAGTAATTTATGGGAAGCGTAAAAATTGTTAAAAAAGAGTACAGGGGATGGGAAAACTGCATTGAAATCTCCAATGGCATTATCGATATCATAGCTACCACCGATGTGGGCCTGAGAATAATCCGCTTTGGATTTACAGGCAAGGAAAACGAGTTCTGCGAGGTGGAAGGCCAGGTGGGTACTACCGGGGGAGATGAATGGAAAATATATGGAGGTCACAGGTTGTGGCATAGTCCTGAATACAAGCCACGGAGTTACGAGCCGGATAATTCAAAAATTGATTACAGGGAAAAAGAAAACGGCATAGTGTTAAGCCAGCCTGTTGAACCATGGGCGCAGATTAAAAAGGAAATAGAGGTAACCATTTCACCCTGCAAACCGGAAGTATATTTGCTTCACAGGCTTGTAAACAAGGGGGCATGGCCTGTAAAGCTGGCTGCCTGGGCACTTACGGTAATGGCGCCGGGAGGCTTGGAAATAATACCGCTGGTTAAAAAAGATACGGGATTGCTGCCTAACAGCATGATATCATTGTGGCCTTATACAAGGCTGAATGACAGCAGGGTGTACTGGGGGGAAAAATACATAATGTTAAGGCATGACAGTAATGCCAGGGGACCTTTCAAGATAGGATTGCCCAACGAGGACGGATGGGCGGCTTATGCAAATCATGGGCACCTGTTCGTCAAGAAATATAATCATATTGATGGTGCAACCTACCCTGACTTTGGAGCTTCTTTTGAAACGTATACTTGTGATTTCATGACTGAAATAGAGTCCTTAAGCCCCATGATAGAGCTTGAACCGGGCAAGTCGATTGAGCACCGGGAAACCTGGATTCTCCATGATAATGTAAAGGTGCCTGAAACCGAAGATGATATTGACAGGATAATTTTACCGCTTGCCAAGGGATAGGGAGGGAAGGTAAGAACTGGGTAAAATACGCACTTGGAAGTCTACTTGGAGAGAAGGTGCAGAGAAGGTACTTGAAGCATTTATGAAAAAAATGACATAGAAACGTGGGGAAATAAAGCTGCGTAAAAGTGATTAAACGATATTTTTCTTTAGACCTGACGATACGTCAATTTGTCAAGTATGCAATAGCCGGGGGTTTTTCCTTTATTGTTGAAAATGCCGCCTTTTATATGCTACACCGTATCCTGGAGTTATGGTATGTATGGTCCAACTCAGTGGCCATGACACTGGGATTTATCATAAGTTTCTTTTTAAACAGGGCATGGTCTTTTAAATCCCAGGGCAACTTGTACAGGCAATTCATAATGTATGGCGTTCTTTTCATCATAAACCTCTTTATCTCAAACGGGCTGATGATGTTATTTTCGGGGGTGCTGAAAATCGCACCCCCTGTTGCAAAACTCGTTGCCACGGGAATAATCGTGTGCTGGAATTTTGTCATATACAGGGGTTTTATTTTTAAGTGAAAACCGTAATCATGCAATAAAAAACACCCGCCAGGTACAATTATACCGGGTACCGGGCCTTGGCTGTCCTGTAATATTACCTTGAGCGAAAAAAGAAAACAAGATGTAAAGTATGCGATATTGCAATAAGTGGTGGAGGGGGATGGATTTGAACCATCGAAGTCAGCGACAGCAGATTTACAGTCTGCCCCCTTTGGCCACTCGGGAACCCCTCCAAGAAGTTCATCCAAGATACATATAATAAAATACATGTTTTTTTTAGTTTTGTCAATACTAATTTTTCAATGCCATTTTTTGTATCTTGACCTGTTTCCCTGGTTGAATTCCCCGTCTAATTTCCTTGCCTGGTTCTTTTGTTTAATTCTCTCGCCTGGTTACCTTTAATAATTTCCTAAGGCGATCTCCTTGGTAAAACAATGTTTTCCCCTTTATAACCTGCAGCTAAATAACGTCAACCAGTTCATATCCTGCTTCATCTATGGCCAACCTAAATTCTTCTTCGCTAATGTCGCGACTGGTTTCCACCTCGGCTGACATATCCTGCAGGTCAACCACCACCGATTCAACACCGGGAATATCTTCAAGCACTTCCGTTATATGATTTACGCAATGCCTGCATGACATACCTTCAATAATAAGTTTTTTCTTCATTCCTCATACCTCCTCTAATAACTTATTATATCCAATTTTATAAACATGATAACAACATCATTTTTGCATATTGAGTTTTTACCGTGTGTTGTGTAAAATGGGTTGTGTAACTAGTAATTTGTGACACAGGGACGTGACACAGGGATGGGGTTAATGTCATCAAATGTCAGTTGTGTAACAAGTTATATGGAGCCCGGATGGAATTGTTCAACCGGAACTGGTTCACCTGTTATAGTTGTGTAACCGGTAATGATGAGTCTAGTCCAATTTAGAAAAAAAGAGGAGGTTTGAATCGTGAAAATAAGAGTAACAGTGTGGAATGAATTCAGGCATGAAAAAGTGAACGAGAATATAGCCAGGATTTACCCGGAAGGCATACATGGTGCAATCGCATCATACCTGGGCAAATTTGATGATTTCGAGGTAAAAACCGCGACGCTTGATGAACCCGAGCACGGGCTTACGGATGATGTGCTGAATAATACGGATGTGTTAATCTGGTGGGGACACGTGGCACACAGGGAAGTAAAAGATGAAATAGTGGACAAGATACATAAACGGGTTCTATGCGGCATGGGGCTTATAGCACTTCATTCGGCTCACCTTTCAAAGATTTTTGTCAAGCTCATGGGTACAAGTTGTACCTTGAAATGGAGGGAAGCCGAGGAAAAGGAAAGGTTGTGGACGGTTGAGCCGGGACATCCCATTGCCGGGGGCATAGGTGAATATATTGAACTCCCGCATGAAGAGATGTACGGGGAGAGATTTGATATTCCCGCACCGGATGAACTTGTTTTTATCGGATGGTTTCCAGGCGGGGAAGTGTTCAGGAGCGGGTGCTGCTTTAACCGCGGCCATGGAAAAGTGTTTTATTTCCAGCCGGGACATGAGACTTATCCTACATACCACAACCCGGAAATCTTGAAGGTGATAAAAAATGCCGTTGTGTGGGCAAAACCGGTTAAAACAATAAGAGAATTGACGTGCCCGAATGTGAAGCCCTTGGAAAAGATATAGCGTTTTTTGCTATTTAAATTGTAAATATTTATTTTTATTAATAGTACTTTATCAACTTAATTTATTTAATTTAAAACTTAAATCAATAAATTAAATGAATTAACTATTACTTATTATTTATTAATATGTTATTTATTAATAGACGAATTGTGTATTAATAAATTAAATAAATTACTTGTTAATAAGTAAATGATATAAGATGATATTATAGAATGCTGTTATTAGAGCATGCGACAGAACCATGGTAGAAGATGAAACTATTAGGGGGCCGGATACAATTGATGAAATTCACAAAAATGCATGGACTGGGCAACGATTACGTGTATGTAAGCTTCATAAACGGGAGCCCGGATGATAAGTTGCCGGAAAATAAAATAATGGATAATATACCCGGGATAGCAAAATTTATAAGTGACAGGCATTTTGGAGTAGGTTCCGACGGGCTGGTGCTAATAATGCCTTCAAGCATTGCTGATTTCAGGATGAGAATGTTTAACTCCGATGGTTCCGAGGCCGAGATGTGCGGCAATGCCATAAGGTGCGTAGGCAAATATGTATATGATAACGGCTTTACCGGTAAAACGAGGATAAGCGTGGAAACCCTGGCAGGAATAAAGGTGCTGGATATGACAGTGGAGGAAGGGAAAGTCACCCTTGTCAAGGTTGACATGGGAGAACCCATCCTTTATCCACCGGATATCCCGGTTAAAAGCAACAAGGAGAGATTCATTTCCGAGCCTGTTGAAATTGACGGGAAAGAGTACAAAGTAACATGTGTTTCCATGGGAAACCCGCATGCTGTAACATACGTAGAGGACGCTACGAGATTTCCCCTTGAAGCAGTAGGCCCGAAAATGGAAACGCATCCCTTGTTTCCTAGGAGGATAAACGCTGAGTTTGTACAGGTCGTTGATGCAAATACCCTTAAGATGAGGGTATGGGAGAGAGGAGCAGGAGAAACCATGGCTTGCGGCACGGGGGCTTCCGCAGTACTGGTTGCTTCCGTCCTTAATGGTGTCAGCGACAGAAAAGCCGTGGTGAAGCTGCTTGGCGGTGACCTCGTTATCGAGTGGGACGAACGGGATAACCATGTTTACATGACAGGTCCTGCCGTGAAAGTATTTGACGGTGAAATAGACCTGGAGGCCCAAGCGGCGATAAAATAAGGGTATAAGGAAACGCGGGCAGGGCAGGTAAGGAAAACAGGGAAACGCAGATAAGCCGGTAGGGCAGGTAAGGTAGATAAAGCAGGTTAAGCAAACTGGAATTAAGCAATTATAAAGCGTAAAAGGAGGCATACACAAATGGTAAGAGTCAACGAAAACTATCTTAAACTCCGCGGAAGTTATCTTTTTGCCGAAATAGCAAGAAGAGTGGCTGCTTTTAAAGCAGAAAACCCCGGTGCCCATATTATAAGGCTTGGTATTGGTGACGTTACCAGGCCGCTGCCTGAAAATGTTATTAAAAGCATGCACGAGGCTGTAGATGAAATGGCTTGCCTTGAAACATTCAAAGGATATGGGCCGGAACAGGGATACGATTTTCTTATTGAAAAAGTAATTGAGTATGATTATAGACCCCTGGGTGTCGAACTGGAAAAGGATGAAATATTCATAAGTGACGGTTCAAAGTGTGACACCGGAAACATCCAGGAGATATTCGGGCTGGAAAACAGGATAGCGGTTACGGACCCCGTATATCCCGTGTACGTTGATTCCAATGTAATGGCGGGCAGGACAGGATATGCCGACAGCATGGGCAAGTTTGACGGGATAACATACCTTTCATGCACTGCTGAAAATAACTTTATTCCGAGCCTGCCGGAGGAAAGGGTGGATATCATATATCTATGTTACCCGAACAATCCTACGGGTGTGACTATTTCGAAGGAAGAACTGAAAAAGTGGGTGGATTATGCAAGGGAAAACAAGTCCGTGATATTATACGATGCAGCATACGAGGCATATATCAGGGAAGAAGGAATACCTCACAGCATATATGAAGTTGAAGGGGCAAAAGAGGTGGCCATAGAATTCAGGAGCTTTTCAAAGAAAGCCGGGTTTACAGGAACAAGGTGCGCATATACCGTTGTACCGAAAGAAGTCAAGGCTTACACGGGAAAAGGTGAAGGGATTTCACTAAACAAGCTGTGGAACAGGCGGCATACAACAAAATTCAACGGTGTGTCGTACATAGTTCAAAGGGGCGCCGCGGCTGTCTATACCGAGGAAGGACAGGAGCAGGTAAAAGAAATAATAAATTACTACATGACCAATGCAAGTATAATAAGGAAAGGCCTTTTGGACATAGGCCTTGAAGTGTACGGGGGAATAAACGCCCCGTATATATGGCTTAAGACACCTGGAGGCTTGGACTCCTGGACATTTTTCGACAAGCTCCTTAAGGAAGCAAATATTGTAGGCACCCCCGGAGTAGGATTTGGTCCCAGCGGGGAAGGCTACCTCAGGCTGACCGCTTTCGGGAACAGGGAAGATGCTGAAGAAGCAGTATCGCGCTTTAAAACAAAACTATCATTATAATACTGTTTTGCTTATTAATATGAATATTCTATAAAATAGGTGCAAGACAAGGGACGGTCCTGCATTTCATATCCTATGAGATGCAGAACCGTTCCTTGTCTCATTTGTTAAAAAATTTTCTGTATTTAAAAGAATTATATTCACATAATAAAAACGAAAATTTAAAAATCGAGGATTATGGACGGTGAAAAATGGTGTCGAGAAAACTGGTTCTGGCCATTTGCCTGCTTACGGCATCCGTTCTTTTTGTTAATGGTTTGTCTATACTCCATTATGCAAGGATTAAAGGAGATGGGACTGCGAGGGGGGCCGAGGCAATAAGGGGAGGGAAAACAGAAGGAGAAGGCGATGGTCTTGTTAGCAAAGGTGATGGCGGTATAGGAGAAAGTACAAAAAAGGCAGGTAATAAGGGCATTAATCAACAG
>JAAZDH010000009.1 GCA_012512865.1 Clostridiaceae bacterium
CCCAGGGACCGGCCGCTTATAGATACCGTATCATTAACGCGACACAACACGAAGGCAGCCATTATACCCGAAAGATTTAACAGTTCATCTGCCGATTTGGCAGCGGCAAGCAAGGGATTCTTGATATTGGAAGGGCAAATCGATATTGCAATGCCATTCTCCAGTATTTCTGCGTTTTTCACGATTTCCGAGATATTAAGGAACATGGATAAATCATTTTGGAACAGCTGTTTTATCGATAAAGGATCAACACCATGCTTCTTTAAAAATGAAGCTGCTTCGAAAGTCCTGACCCCCGTCTTAAAAGCAAACCATTTCGTATCCATCACGATGCCGGCATACAGGACTTCAGTCTCAACCGGCGTTAGTTTTATGTTATCATCCATGTACTGGATTATCTCCGTTACGAGCTCGCAGGTGGAGGACGCGTAAATTTCCTGGTACACGAGGGTCGCATCACGGATGAAATCAGTACCTTTCCTGTGGTGGTCAATAACAGCCACCTGGTTCGCACGTTCCAGGAGTTCCGGGTATTCCGTGTGTTTCGTGCTGTTGGTATCTACAACAACCAACAGGGTTTTTTCATCAAACCTGTTAACCGCCTCGCTTTTCCCCAGGAACAAGCTGCCGTACCCCTGGCTTCTTTCTATCCTTTGCAGTATGCTTTCAATCGTGGGATTCACCTGGCTCAATATTATAAACGCATCCTTGTTCCTGCTCCTGGCAATCCTGTATATTCCCATTGCCGAGCCCAGGGAATCTATATCCGGCGTATTATGCCCCATGATCATGACCTGTGAACATTGGTCTATCAACTCCCTCAAGGCATGTGCTATGACCCTTGCCTTTACCCGGGTGCGTTTTTCAATCTCCCTGGTCCTCCCCCCGTAAAAACTGAAATTATTATTGTTATTGACCACGACCTGGTCCCCTCCCCTGCCGAGGGCCAAATCTATTGACGCACTTGCTGCAGCCAGGTTTTGCAGCAGGGTGCCGTTGTTTATTCCCAGGCCTATACTAAGGGTAACAGGGATTTTGTTTCCCAGGTTTATTTCTTTTATGGCATCGAGAATCTCGAATTTTTTCTCTTTCATGGGCTCAAGGTATTTATTCTGAAACAGGAACAAGTACCTGTCCCTTTCGAATTTCTTGAGTATCCCGCCGGTAAAACCCATCCATTGCACAATCTTTTTGTCTATTTCGGCAAGCATTTGCGGGCGGCCCGTATCTTCCATGCTCTGCATAAGTTCATCGTAATTGTCGATGACTATAATCCCGGTAACCAGCTTTTCTTCCTCGTGTTTTGCTTTCAGCTCCGCAAATCCGGTATCATCCCAAAAATACAGCAGGAGTATGTAATCCGTAACATCAGTCCGTCCCTGCACTTTTATGAAGTTTCCCATCACCTTGTAATAGGATTCATTGATTTTTATTTCCTTCAGGATACTTTGCCCGCTCCTGCTGTTTACCGCATCCTGGGGATTATTCAAAATATTATGGGGATTCAGGTCTTCAATAAAGGAACTAATGGTGTTTTCAAGCAGTTGCTTCCCTTTGAACATTTTCCTGAATTTCTGATTATACCAAATTATGGTCCCGTCAATTTCAACAACAACCAAGGGCATAGGAAAATTCAGCAAGGTATCCTTTGAGGCCAGGTCAATATTAAAGGTAAGGTTCTCTATGTATTTTACTATGTCATTTTGCCTTCTGCGATTAGTCCTGAAATTATATATTACAAGGACCACAAATAATAAATAGCCTGAAATTGCCACCCGGTAATCAAGCCAAGTTATTAAAAGCAGCAGTATGAATATAATCCAGAGGTAAAAACCGGTCCACGGTATGAAAACCCGTGAATACTTCTTATTGCTCATCTGAACTCCCTTCCACGCCCCCCCGTATTCCCCTTGTATAGCTTTTTTTCGTATTCCTCTTGTATAGCTTCCCCTTGAATAATTTCAAGCTATTATATAAATTACTCTTATATAACTTCCCCTTGTGTATAACTTCCTGTTTTATAACTTACCGCTATATAACTCGCTGTTGTATAACTCACTATTGTATAACTTTCTCTTGGATAACTTCCTATTATCTAACTTCCCCTTGCATAACCCCAGGTTTATTTTACCCTCATCCTTGTCTCTACCCTTGTTTCTTTGCCCTTGAGCTGTTCAGGTGCCTGGCCAATTCCGTAAGGTCGCCGTAGTGCTTTTCAACCTCGTGGGATTCCACCAGCCCGAGTCTTATCTTGTTTCCAATTTTCATTTCAATGGCATTGTAACTGATTCCCAATCGCCTTCCCAGTAAATAGCATATTAAAATGATATTTGACAATGTTTCTGCTATGACTTCATGCAATTCTTCCCGGGCCCCGTTTGCCAGGTTCCTGAACAAATTGGCAACATCCGTCAACAGTTCGCATTTAAGCCACTCGATTACTTTAATATTCCTTGTTATATCGATATTTTTATCAACCAAGCCCACATCAACCACTTCCTTTTACCGGCCCTATGGTTTTATCATGACTTACAACTTAAATCCTGTACCTTGGATAAGACCCCAGGAACTTGTAAAACGAGGTTTTTCTTTTAACCATTGTCAAGGCGTCGCGAACATCATCGTCGTCCCTGTGGCCTTCTATATCAACGAAAAATATGTAACATCCAAGCTGTTTTTTTGCCGGCCTGGATTCAATCCTGGTCATGTTTATATCCCACAAGTTGAAAATGTCAAGTATTTTATACAAGCTTCCGGGCTTATCCTCCGTTGAAAACACTATCGAAGTCTTGTCGTATCCTGATTTTGGGCTGTCATGTCTTGATACCGCGGCAAACCTGGTAAAATTGTTTTCCCCATCCTGGATGTCCCGTGCATAAACATCCAACCCGTATTCCTCTGCTGCAACCAGGGACCCGATGGCTGCACAATTCCCTTCCCCCGCGGCAACCAGTTCCGCGGCTCCTGCTGTGCTGTAAACCGGCTTGATTTCTGCTTTGCTGAAATTGCAGGAAATATATTTCCTGCATTGGCCAATAGCCTGGGGATGCGAATAGATGCACCTGATGTTTTCAGCCGATGTCCCTTTTTTAACCAGCAGGTTCTGCCTTATTACAACAACCACTTCGGCTTTATATTTCAAATCTACTTCATTTGCCATAATGTCAAGGATTTCGTTCACGGAGCCTTCAAGTGAATTTTCCAGGGGTACCACTGCCTCTTCTATCTTGCCGTTTTCCACGTCAAAAAGCATATCCCGTATGGTTATATAGTCGCGCACTTCAATTTCATCGTATTTATCGTATACATCGTATACATCACGTCCCTTGCATCCCTCGCTTGTTATACCTTTTTCGCCCTTTTCACTTTTTTCATTGCCGCTTTTCCCGGCTTTTTTCCTTGAAATGTCAAGGTAAATTTTTAAAGCTTCCTGCGAAAAAGTCCCCCTTGGCCCCAGGTATCCTAGTTTGCGCATAATGCAGTACATCCACCTTTTTTATGTATAATTTTGTTAATGATTTATCCAATTTACATGCAAGGTAAAACACCTTGCATAATGCATCAGCTGCAAAATGCCATTTGTGTGCCACAAAACACCGCGCTTCAGCCGGCAAACGCCATATACCCGCTATAAAACACCATGCACCGGCGATAAAAACCATGCGCACATTTTTTCGTTTCGAGATAAAACAAGCCGGTAATCGCATACAGGATTTATATTAAGCTACTACCGGCTTCTTAAGATGCTAATGACCAAATTACGCCAAGCACTGGATGCTCCAGCCAGCTGGCTAACCAACCAACTGGTTGGTTAGCCAATCGGTCAACGATCGACCAGCCAACGGGTTAATCGGCTATATATGGCAATAGTGCTATTTGCCTTGCACGTTTTATTTCCCTGGTAAGCTGCCGCTGATGTTTTGCGCAATTCCCCGAAACTCTCCTGGGAAGGATTTTTCCCCTCTCGGTTATAAACTTTTTGAGCCTTGCAATATCCTTATAATCTATTCTTTCAACCTTTTCCACGCAAAAAACACATGCCTTTTTCCTCTGCTTTCTTACCTTGAAAACGGTTTTTGCATCGGTTTTATCTATATTTTCACGGTTTGAGCTTCTCTCTTTCTTTTGTCCCGGCATACAGTACTTTACCTCCTCTCAATAGAATTATCCTACCGGCAGGATTATCTTCCCGCCAAGACCAGTTTCCCTGCAGGATAACCTTCCCGCCGGGACTGGTCCCCCGGCTGAATTACCCGGCATTCCAGGCAGAACGCAAACAAAGCAGGATACGTCTCCAAATGGTTTCAGAAAGGCAAATCATCATCGTCGTCCAGCTGGTAAAATCCATCTTCTTTACCCTGACCCGTGCTGTCGTCCAGGTTAATATTATCTGCGTCACCGACGGCAGGGCGTGATCCGCTTCCGCCTGCATCGCGCCTGCTATCTGCAAAATATGCTTCCTCGGCTACTACCTCGGTTACATAGTGTCTCCTGCCCTCGTTATCATCCCAGGTCCTGGTCTGGATTCTTCCAACTATGGCCACCTGCTGCCCTTTCTGGAAATACTTGCTGCAAAATTCGGCTGTCTTTCCCCAGACCACAATTGGTATAAAATCTGTTTGTCTCTCCTCGCCTTGCCTTGAAAACCTGCGGTCAACGGCAAGCGTGAAATTACAGACAGCCGTGCTGGTATTGCTCGTATACCTTAATTCGGGATCCTTTGTTAATCTTCCCATCAATATAGCTTTATTCATAAAAATCACCCTGTAAAAATAATTGACAACATTGCCATTTCTTATTCACTTATACTGCCTATTCCCGCTTATTTGTTCCTAATGCCCGTTCCTGCCTGCTCCTGCCTGTTCTTGTTTTTCATTCCTGCCTATTCCTGTTTAACAATTAAATATTTCATTACACCATCGGTAATCCTGAATACTCTTTCAAGTTCCTGGGGAAAATCCGGCTCCGCACTGAACTCCATCAGCACGTAATAACCTTCGTTGATCTTCTCAATGGGATAGGCTAGTTTTCTTTTGCCCCACTCATCAATACTTACCAGTTGAGCTTGGCTTTCAACCAAGTTCTTGAACCTTTCAACGATCCCCTTTATTGCCTCATCTTCCAGCTGGGGATTAATAATATACAATGCTTCATAATTTCTCGCCATATCTCAATTATTCACCTCCTCCCGGACTAAACGGCCCTGCATCCTGTGTGCAGGGCAAGGATTCCTTTGACAAACTATTTTACCACACCGTTTTTCATATTACAAGAGACAATTTTAGATTTTTCTTTTTAATGTATATTATGGTTATATTTGTTACAATGTATCAAGCAAATTTCCGCGCGTACCTATAATAGATACCTGTAATGCATACATATAATGCATACTTATCATGTATACCTGTAATGCATACCTATTATGCATGCCTATCACGTATATTTATTACACATATTTATTGCGCATACCTGTCTTTCATACCTGTCATGCACATTTGTAATGTATATCCGCCATGCATAATTATCATGCCTACATATCATGCATACATATCATACATATCCATCATGCATATCTATCGCGCATACTTATCATGGGCATCATGGTTACGCTTGGGACACACCATGTCCGCTTACCTCTTTTTGCTCAACTTTATACTTGCTTTTTACTCAACTCTATACTTGTCAAAAGCCCTGAAAAAAGCCTTTATGCGGTCCAGCTTGCCAATCTCGCAGGCATATTGCCCAAACTGGGTGCGTATACGGGTAATGCCTTCCTTGACGGTATTATCAACCCATTCCTCAATTTCATCATCGCTCATCCCGGTAATCCTGAAGGCATAAAGCAACCAGTCAAAAGGAACATCAGTATTTGCCTTCACATTTTCAATGGTAAGCATCGGCGAAACCGAGGGTTGAAAGTGGGAAATCCTGGCATCCTTAAAATATTTCAGGTGTGCCGGTGCAAGATTCTCACAATGCAAAAACCTCCTCCCTGTTTCCGTGGTAATGCTTTCAAAATACCGGGTCCAATATGGTATGACAAATTCCGGCCACATGTCCGGCGAAATAAGGCTTGAAAAATCATCGCAAAGGCCTGCCCCCCGGGGATTTACTTCAGGGACACCGTTTTCCCTGTTTACAAAGTAGCAAAAATTCACAACACTATCCGTGAGCAGCGCAAGAAATTTTTTGGCTTTTTCCGGCTCGTCAAGCACGTCATAAATAAAATCCTGGCCCCGCAAGAGTATGGCCGATGTAATAGGACCTTCATAGCCCATTCCCGAGAACTGTACGTTATAGTCGGGAAATTGCTCCTTTAGGTAATTGCACATTTCCCTGTAATGAATAGCAAGGGGATGTTGGCTGTAATCAATATCCTTCTTCGTTTCGAGCAGCTCAATACCCTCATCAATACTGGATAACACCGGTTTAACATTTGGCTCCGTATTCTCGGGATACGTAACTGGGGCCCCAAGGCAGATAATGTGCCCGTATGAAAGTGGAGGCCCTGTTACAGGGCCGAGAGGCAGCAAGTCTCCAAAATACTCGGAAATCTTCTTCAATCCCTCCCGCCATGCCTTGGCGCATTTAACCTTGTCCGTGTAAAACTCCCTCATCATTATCCCGCCAAGGTAAACGATGGCATCATGGTATACTTCGACTTTCGGTTGAATCTCCACGCCGTTGTATATGTATTTCATATTATACCCGCTCCCTTTCATCCTCACTTTTAAATGATATAACTAAATAATATAATTAATCGGGGTTAATTTCAATAGAAGGCAAAAACGTTGCTTTTATTATGCCGCAGCTTTGCACATTTGCAGTCATAGTTTTACATCTGTAATTTTACAGCCATGATTTTGCATATTCATGTTTATTTGGTTATGTCTTATACATTTATTTTCACAGTTTTGTTTTCATAATAATGTTCTCATAATTAATATGAAAAGAATGTTAATTAAGTTTTCTCAATTAGTTATGATAATAATATGGCAAAAATATGATGAATTTTAGTAGCTTGGTGTATTATAATTATGCAAGGATATCTATAATAACTTGAAAACATTTAGAAATATTTAATTTAAAGGGGTTGTAATTGATGAAAAATACTTATATTGTCAAAAAAGCAGTTGAAAATCCCGGTGGTTTGGCAACAAGCAACGTGCCTGAAACCTCGCACCCGATATGGGATAACATACCGGCATTAAGCATAGGTTGTTATCCATGGAATACCAACAACTACATGCCCAAAACCGAAGTGAAACTGTACTATACGGACTCATACCTTGGAATATATTTTAAATCATGGGAAAATGAAATAAAGATTACATACAGAAATATGAATGACGAAGTATACATGGACAGCTGCGTCGAGTTTTTCTTCAAACCAAAGCCTGGTACCGACAACAGGTATTTCAATTTTGAAATGAATGCCATTGGCACCCTTCTCCTGGGACTGGGAAGTGACAGGTACGACAGGGTAAGAATATCCCTCGATAATCCCTTTGAAGTTTTCAATATTTCCACCTCTGTACCCCGGGAAGCAGCGATGAACCCCGGCAATTGCAACCCGGCAATTGACAAGATCTCCGGCAACATCTATAAATTACCGGGCGGCTACTGGACAGTGGAATATAAAATTCCTTTTGCCTTTATAGAAAAATACCTTGGAAAGATGGATATTAAGCCCGGCTACAGGATGGAGGCCAATTTTTACAAGTGCGGGGACGAAGCCCCCTTCCCGCATTATGGCTGCTGGAACTACATAAGAAACGCGTCACCTGATTTCCACCGGCCCGAATTTTTCGGGGATTTAATACTGGAGTAGAAATACTGAAGCAGTAATACTGGAGCAGGTTAACACTGGAGAAGTTTAATGCTGGAGCAGGTATTCCTGCCATGCTTATACATGCTTACATCATCATGTTCCCTGCGTACTTAGTGATGGAGGATTTTGGCTTTACGGTGCTTTTTGGCCTTAATTTTGGAATAGGCACGGCAGGTTTTTTCAGTCAACATCACTGGCCGGTATTAAAGCCCCTGGATCATAGTTCCTGTTTAGAAAAGACCATAATCGTGGATACCACGAAAAGGATAGTCAACACTACCGTTATGGAAGCGGGAAGGATGATATCCGGCACGTTCTTTATTCCCTGGATCATTTCCACGTTCCATGATGAAAGGGCAATCGGCAAATACCTCATGGCTTTTGGTACTGCACTTATTGCAAGCATCAATGCCAGCGCGCCGAAAGTGATTACAACCGGTACGTAGAATGCATTTCCAACCAGGCTGGCAAGATCAGACAGGGAAAACAAAAATACGACAAACAACCATAAGCTCAGCATTGAAACGGCAAAATTCTGCGGCTTGTGCCCGGGGAACAAGTACCCGGTGTAACCATAGAATACCGCGGCGGCTGCGGCATAAGACACTGTCCATATCAATACCTGGGCAATAAACTTGGAAATTATGAATGTAGTGCGGGACAGCCCTTTTGACAATAGCAGCATCGCCGTTCCCCTTGATTTTTCCCGCGTAATGCTGCCGGAAAACACGAGGATCACCACGATAAGGCATACCTGCGTCATATTCTTGAAAAACTGGGTGTAAGAATCTATAAATGTTGGCTCTGGTATGTTAATCTCAATTCCCATATCAATGGATTCAAAAATAACAGGTACCAGTTTTGCAATAAGGGGACTACTCATTCCAAACAGCAGCAATACCGAGAGAAGCACGATAATCCTATAGCTGCGCCAATGTTCAATAATCTCCTTTTTTATGAATACAACCAGTACATTTATTTTTGAATTCATCCCGGTATTTGTTTTCCCCGCATCCGTCTTCCCTGCATTTGTCTTGCCCGTGCTTGTCGTTCCTGCATTTGTCTTGCCTGTGCTTGTCATCCCGGCATTTGTCCCTCCGGCATCTGTCTTCCCCGTATTTACTATATTCATCTTATTATTTGTCCCTGCACTCATCTCCACGATGATACCTCCGCAGCAATTTATCTCCGTCTTGTTACCTCCGTAGCAATTTATCTTTGCCTTGTTACTACTGTCCTGTTCACTTCTATCTTGTTACTTCCTTCCTGTTCACTTCCGCCCTTTTGTCCCCATCGTGTTTATTTCCGCCTTGTTACTACTATCACAATTTATCTCCGCCTTGTTCCCTCTGGCGCAATTTATATCAGCCTTGTTACTGCCGCCGCATTCCATTCATCTGCCAGGTCACTGCTTGATCGCGCGCAAGAAAATGTCCTCCAGGTCCGGCTCGAGAATCTCGAACCTTGCCAGGGACAGGTTGTTTTCAGAGAGAATCCTGCTTATTTTATTTCCCGTCCCTATTGCATCACGGGTTATCACTTGTATTATGCCGTTATCTTTCAACACTGCGCTCGCCACCTCTTCTGTCTTAAGCAATTCTTCCGCAACGACGCCACTTTTTTCCGATTCATGTATTTGCACCGCTATGGACTCGCTTGCGTAGGTCTTCTTTACATCTGCCAGGTTCCCTTCAATAACAAGCTTTCCGTTGTGCAGGATACCTATGCTGTCACAAATACGCTCAACGTCAGCCAGGATATGGGTTGAAAAAACAATGGTGGTCTTGTTGCGCAGGGATTTCAAAATATCAAGGATTTCTTTCCTCCCGGCAGGATCCAGGGCGGAAGTGGGTTCGTCGCACAAAACCAGTTCCGGGTCGTTTACCAGTGCCTGGGCGATTCCCAGCCTTTGTTTCATTCCCCTTGAAAACCCCTTTACCCTTCGGTTCACGCCATCGAGACCTACGGCAGTAAGAAGTTCATTTATCCTGCCGGCTGCATCCTCCGGCTTTATCCCGCATACCCTTGCACATAGCATAAGGTACTCTTTTGGCGTCATATGCCCGTAAAACTCGGGTGTATCGGGCAAAAAACCAATATGCCTGTTGGTCGAACTGCTTCCGAAGCGGACAGTTTCCCCGCAAACACTGATACTGCCGCCATCCGGCCTGAGCATGCCGGTGATCATCCTAAGAGTCGTTGTTTTTCCTGCACCGTTCTTCCCAAGGAAACCAAATATGGAATTTTTCGCAACTTTCATGTTGAGGTTTTTTATGACTTCCAGCTTCCCAAAGTTCTTCCTGAGGTCGCTGATTTCGAGAACATACATTTTACTCATCAGCCTTACCAACCGTAAAGTATAATATCGGGCCAATTATATTTATAAATACGACTATCAATATCCACGCGGTGGTATTTCCAAACCTGAATTTCCTGTTTTTCAAGATATGAACAACCGCTGCAACCATCAACGCCAGCTGGATAACCAGCAGCGGGATGAGGAAGGGCAAATATTCCTTTATTGCGCCCATTGCCACGCTTGCACCCGCATTTCCCAAGCTTGTATCAGTCATGTGCTGCACCTCCCCGTAATGCCCGTAATATTAGTATCTTCATTGCCCCGTACATGTTTTCCCTGCCTGACGTTGCATTATAACTGCACCATATTAGAGATTAGAGTATCCTGGTATATATTGTAACAATATCCTGCATGCACGTCAAGGAACTATTTGTTTTTAGTTAGCGTATTTTGAGTTGGCGTAAAGTTATTGCATTGATTGGCAATGCTGGTGCAACAATATTTACGAACCATTATTTATGTGCCAATATTTATGCAACAATACTTATGTGATAACACTTATGTGACGATACTTATATAATAATATTTACGTGACGGTATTTACGTGACAATGATGATATGGTAATGGATATGGTAATGTTGATATAGTAATGTTTATAATACAATATTGGTAGATATTCGAAAAGTAGCTGGAAATTTTGCTAAACACTAAATTTGAAGCAAAAAACAAGAATGAAAAGCAATATATAGATGATGCACCTTGAAAACCGCATATAGTTACGAGGGGATAACCTA
>JAAZDH010000084.1 GCA_012512865.1 Clostridiaceae bacterium
ATGGGGAGCATAGGTTACTGTTTGAACCAACGATTTAAAATTCTTTGCATTCACGTTATTTAGCGTAAGGGCTAGAAGTATGGGTACCGGAAATCCTATCATCAAATCCCAAATAGCAAGCATGAACGTGTTTCTAACTATTAGGAAAAACTTTGGCTGCTGGACAAACTTTATAAAATGTTTTAGTCCTACCCAATCACTCCCCCATATTCCCTTGGTTGCATCAAAATCCCTAAAAGCAATTTGGGCGCCATACATGGGCTGGTACTTGAAAACCAGTATGTAGGCAACCGGTATTATCATTAGCAGGTATAGCTGGTAATTTTTCTTTATATCCCTTAACAGTCGCATTAATGATTGTTTATCAATCTTCAATGCTCTTCCTTTTTTAACACCCATATCTTTGCCTCACGCCTTACAATAAATTTTTATAATAAAATTCTATAAATATATTCTATATAAATATATACTACTAACAAGTATTGGACATTGAAATGCCCAATACTTGTTAGTAATTTTGGTGATGCATGGAATTCTTTTGCTCTAGCTGTTACTTCTTATATATTTCATATGCTTCATTCATTATTTCGAGGTATCTTTCAAGTCTAAATGTTTTAAGCTGGTCAAGGTAAGCATTCCATGCAGCATCTGAATATATATCCAATTCCCCGACTACGAATTTTGCTTTATTTTCATTTACAAAGCTGGTTATTGATGAATTGAGTTCGTTATACTCTTCTATAGCTTCTGGTGTAATTGGAAGAATTGGAGGTACAACCTCGTCAGGTTCAAAACCAACCAGTTTATCTATTACTTCCATGTAGAAATACTGGTCGGCGTCTCCCTCTTTGCGTACCTGTCCTCCTACGAATTTTTCGGTTTCAAAATAGGTGAAGTTATCGCCGAATATCCTGTTTTCAAGTTCCGGGGAACCAAAGCTGTTGATGATTTCCATGAACGCCGGTTTCCCGTTAACACCCAGCACGTTTGACGGAGGAGTTCTCCAGTCAACATTCTCTTCTCCATAGCATGTTATTAACCTTGCTTCTTCGCTCCAGAAGTAGTCAACAAGGCGGAATGCAACATCTGCGTGTTTTGACTTTGCATTGATTACAGAACCCGTGTCAGCCTTTACAGATGGAGGTACATAACAGGTAACTGCCTGGCCGGAAGGCCCTTTAAGCGGAGGAACAAGTACATAATCCTGCCACAATTCAGGCTGCCCTGCAGGCACAATGTTTGTCATTTTTCCAACCAGCACTGAACCAGCCCTTTGGACATCACCCATGAACAATTGCTTCATGGTATTTGTATCCTGGGTATAACATTCCGAATCAAGAAGTCCTTCTTTGTAAAGTTTGTTAATGTACTTCAAGCCTTCGCGCCATTCATCCTGTGTATAGGCGGGAACAATTTTTCCATCTTTTATTATTAGCTGGTTTCCTGTATTATCATAAATGAAAGGATTCATCAAGGCTCCTCCTACGTGCCCGTACCAGAGGTTGTTGGCAGTAGTAAGGGGTATCTCGTCGTTTGGATCACCATTATTATTGGCATCTTGCTCTTTAAATGCTTTCAATACGTTATAAAATTCTTCAGTTGTTGTTGGCATGTCAAGATTGAGGTTTTCAAGCCATTTACCGTTTATCCATATCTTGGCGCCGTAAATGGTCAACAGGTTCTCTGCATATCTTGGAACAACATAGATGTGTCCGTCCCATGCCCTGCACTGGCGCCCCGCATCGGGATACTCGGTAAATATTCTCTTAATCCAGTAGCTGTCATTTTCAATCATTCCCTCGAGCGGCAGGAATACGCCCCTGGAGCCGTAATAATTAATCTGGTCGAAGGACATCCTGGCTGCAGTTATAATATCCGGGAGTTCATCGCCTGCATTAAGCATTAGTGTCACGCGTTCACTAACCTGTTGGTAGTCAACAAGCTCATAATTTAGCTTAATGCCCGTTCTTTTTTGGAGTTCATTGGCAGCATAATGTGTGTTGACATCTGTAACAAGGAAAGGATAATAGCCGACCATGATGTCTAGTTCAATTTCTTCCTTTACCAGGGGAAGCGTGCCAACTTCATTCAAGATGGGGTTCGATGAACCGGTCCCTGTCGCCTCACTGCTTTTCCCCGTGGAGGCTTCGGTTCCTGATGGACCTGTAGTTTGAGCAGGGGTTTTCGTACAACTGCACAGCAAGCTGATGATGATGATTAATGACAGGGCAATAAGTATTTTTCGTTTCAATTAAATTACCTCCTCCTTATAATTTTTTATAGACTTATGAGTAAGACTTGCTGAGTTCATTATAGGATTATGCATGCCTCAATGTAAACTAACAGTTGTAACCATTTGCTCATAAATGGTTATTTTCAACCTATCACTTTCTTAAAAAACTATCATTTTTCCATATGCTGTCCTTATTATCTTGTTTTTTATTAGAAATAAATGGCGATAAGGCGGTAATAACAGGGCCAGGCTATCTTTACCATGTTGCCTTTTATTTAAGCCTCGTATATAATTATAATGTGGAGATTAATTATAAAAAATAGACAGGAAAGCAAATGCAAATCCTGCGTAAAATTTGCAGCTTAATTTTGGTTTTATCGCAAAACCGGCACAAAATTATTTCTAAAGTTGAACCTTTTTTATTTGTTTTGTAGCATTTGAAGTGTGGTATTTTATTAAGTGCTGTTGCTAATTAGTTGTTTATTAACAGAGATATAACTATGTACCGGGCAATATAATTATGCGTAGTAATGTTATAGCATTATGATTATGTCAAGTTAATTATATTATTTATGTACTTTATATTTACTATGTTTTTATTCGACGGCAGGTGATATTTATTTTAAAAATATGCAAAATTCCTGTATTCGCAAAGTTAATAATAATTTACGCTATAATACTAATATTTTCCGCATTTGTATATTTGGTAACGTACTTTCAAATATCTCAAATTATTACGGACAAAACAATAAACCAGGTTAAAGCAGGCTATGAACACCGTATTAAAAACATTGATTCAGATTTTCAAATTATAATTGATGCTGCAAGGCAATTAACCCTTAGTAATGATATTAAGGAAATAAGCAGGCCAAATCCTGCAACCTTTATCTCCAGTTTAAAAAGAATATATACAAATTTTTCCCAAGCAATTCCAAGCAACCAGTTAATAAGCTTTAGGTGCGTTTATTTTGAAAATAGCGATTTTTACGTGGCGGATGGTTTTGCTGCATTACAAAAAAAGCAGGATTTCTACGATTCGCATATCAATTATGCAGATATGAACTATGAAGAATTCCAGGCAAAGATTGATAATGCAACCTTACCCCTGGAATTCTGGCCGCTAAAAACTATTGAGCATGACAATGGTTACACACAACAGGTTATAACATGTGTTCAAAGCCTGAATCTCAGTTCCAAATCCCATGGGAAGTTAAAATTCATATGGTTTATAGATACTGGTAAACTGATTGATAGCATCAACATACCGGAATTTGAAGGAAAGGTCAAGTTTGCATGTTTTAACCAGGCTGGCGAGTTGCTATTCTCAACCGACAGCCTGGTAGAAAACCGGTCGGAACTTATGTTTAACTATTATGCCCAAGCAGATGATACACCCAAGCAAGATTACAAGGCATTCCTTTTTCAGTCAACAGTAACAGGTTTAACTTACTGGATACAAATACCAGATAATGTAATTATGGGTGAAATCAACGAAATTGCAATTGTTTTCTTAACCCTTGCCGTTGTAGCATTGGTATTGCTTTTTTCCTTTGCAATATTCGAAATGAGGCTGGTGCACAAGCCCGTTAACGACATTGTAAATATATTTTTTAACGACAAGTCCGCATTAAAACATGGTAATCCATACATGTACATAAAGGACCATATAAGCACTTTAATTGAAGAAAACAAGAAGCTGTCAAACAAGGCGGATTATTATAAATCGATTTTTATTGATGAATTCCATTCCAACCTTATAAAAGGATTTTATTCCGGGAAGGACAACCTTAAAACCATACTGGATACCCTCGGCTTAAATATCCAGGGTACAGCCTTTTGTATAGTGGCAGCACAGTTTTACCCTGCAAATAAGAACAATCCCGGGAAGCCTTTATCCCTTGTAATGGTTCAACCATCAATCATAGATTCGCTGGTCGATGCAATATCCATGCATGGCCAGTGTATTAAGGTCCAAGAACCTGATACCGTACTGCTCTTGTATTGCCACCAGGACAATTATGACCCTAAAGCTGCCATAAATGGTATAATTAATACTTACCAGGCCAATGTCCGCTCCAATTATAAAATCCAGCTGATCGCAGGCGTTGGGCAGGTGTATTCGCAATTGTACGAGGTGTACCTTTCATATTTTGAAGCAATTAAGGCGCTAGAGTTTACCATAGTTGACATGAGGCCTGTTATAAATTACGAGGACGTCGGTTCAATTTCTCACATGTATTATTATCCCCAGGATGTTGAGCAGCTAATTATTAACAATGTAAACAACGGGGCTTCCGAGGTCGTGCTTGACATATGGAACAATATATTCTTTAAAAACTTTGTTGAAACCACGCTATGTAAAAACGATGTCTCCATGCTGGTAAACGAGATAAAGGGAACCATAATAAAGCTGTCTAATGAACTCCTCCCCGATGAGTGCGAGGAAAGGGCCCTGATAAACAACATAATTACTACACATATAGATGCATCAAATCAACCTGAAAAAATCAATATTGGCATGAACATGATTATTAAACGCCTATGCAGCATAGCAAAGGTCAGCAATGAAATAATGGCCGCTGAATTGATTGGCGAAATAAAAAGCTACATTATCGAGCATCTTGATGATTACAACCTCTCGCTTAAATCTGTTGCCGAAAAGTTCGGGTTTTCTGAAAAATACTTTTCAATGTACTTTAAAAAATATGCAAATGTAGGTTTTTCCGACTACGTGCTTACCGCTCGCATTGAGTCCGCCAAGAAATACCTTGTAAACAGCAATCTTCGCATGATTGATATTGCCCAAAAAGTTGGCTATTACAGCGAGAACTCTTTTTATCGCGCATTTAAGAAATATACAGGTGTTACTCCCAACCAGTACAGGAACACTTACAAAAGGGCTTTTTGATATTTATGAAATGATGAATACTTGTAAGATGAGGTCTTTCTTAGTTTGGCCTTTTCTTCTCTTCTTATAGAAATTATCCTATGGAATTGTATTATGGAATTGTCTTATTATAGAATTGATGCGCCTTTTTTTAGAATTGGTCCATGAACCCCTTTAAAAATGCCCGTGTTCTTTCATTTTGGGGATTTGTAAATATATCGGATGGTTTTCCTTCCTCGACTATTACACCCTTATCCATGAAGATTACCCGGTCTGAAACATCCCTCGCAAAATTCATTTCATGCGTTACAATCACCATTGTCATATGCTCGGCAGCCAAATCCTGCATAGCCTTGAGAACCTCTGCAGTGAGCTCGGGATCAAGGGCCGACGTAGGCTCATCAAAGAAAAGAATGTCAGGATTCATTGCCAATGCCCTTGCTATGGCAACACGCTGGGCTTGTCCCCCGGATAACTGGTAGGGATAGGCATCCGCTTTATCAGACAGCCCCACTTTTTCAAGCAGTTCCCTGGCTATCTCTGCTGCTTCCTGCGGGCTTTTTTTAGCCACATGAACCTGGGCCTCGGTTATATTTCTCATGACTGAAAAATGCGGAAACAGGTTGAAGCTTTGAAAAACCATTCCAAGGCGAAGCCTGATTTTCCTCAGTTCTTTTTCAGGCGCATAAATTACTTTCCCGCTCTTATCTGTAGTTACCATTACATCTCCTGCAACACGTATTGAACCCCCTTCAATCTTTTCGAGGAGATTAATACATCTTAACATGGTGCTTTTACCGGACCCGGAAGGCCCTATTACAGCCACTACTTCACCTTTCCTCACATTGAAGGAAATCCCGGAAAGCACTTCGCAGGTACCAAATCTCTTATACAGGTTTTCAACCTCAAGTATGGGTATGTTTTCCATCTGCAACCACCGTTCTGTTTAACTTACCTACATTCTCTTTTTATGCTATGTACTCTTTAAAATACTGTACACTCTGTACACTTTATATTTGGCTTTTCTTTTATGCTTACCTGTAGTAGCTCAATTTCTTTTCCAGCATGTCAAATACTTTTGTTACCACGTAATTCATGATTAAATAAAAAACTCCCGCAATAAATAGCGGTGTAGTCGAAGAAATCCTTGCGGACTCATTCCGTGCAGCCCTGAATAATTCGGAAATCCCCAACGTGGTGACCAAGGCGGTATCTTTAACCAGGGTAATAACTTCATTGCCCACGGGGGGTAGAATTCGCTTGATCACCTGCGGCAATATTATCCTGAAGAAAGTCTGGGACTTGGTGAATCCCAATACTGCAGCAGCTTCATATTGTCCAAGGGCTATCGATTCAATACCGGCCCTGTATATCTCAGCCAGGTATGCTGCATAATTCAAGCTGAATGCAATTATTGCCGCCACAAAACGGTCCAGGTTGATCTTAAGGCTTTCCGGCAGCATGTACGAAGGTGCAAAGTAAATGAATATAAGCTGGAGCATCAAAGGCGTACCCCTCATTACAAGGATGTACGCCTTGATAACAGTGCTTACAATCTTATTCCTTGACATCCGTCCAAAGGCCACTAAAAGCCCCAGGGGCAAGGAAAAAACCAGCGTTAGTACAAATATTTCCAGGGAGGTCAACGTCCCTATCCCTAAAAGCTTTAATTGTCTCAGCAAGTCTCCCGGTACACTTGAAAAATTTTGCCATATCCCGCTAAAGTTCATATTTTCAAACACCTTGTTTTCTCCTTAAACATAGCTGTTGTAACATTTATGCATTATTTATGCATTATTGGTCCTTTAAGCACAGCCAATGCCTGTTTCTTCACATCAGGTTATTTCTTACCCACGGTAGTAATATCTTCATCGAACCACTTGATGGAGATTTGGGCAAGGGTCCCGTCTTTCGCCATATCGTTCAAGGTTTCCTGGATCTTCTGCATGAGCTTTTTATCTTTCTTCCTGAAACCAATGCCATACTCTTCATGCGAAAGTTCCTTTTCAAATATCTTAAAATTTGCTTTCTTGTTCTGCATGTAATATCTTATTACTATTTCATCAACCAGTAAAGCATCGATCCCGCCTTTTTCAAGGTCCATTATGGCTACCGTGTTCGTATCAAACAATACTACCTCGCCAAGTGATTTCTTGAAATCCTCGTGGGCATCAAGGGCATCCTGCGCGCTGGACTGTGACTGCAAGCCAAGTTTTTTCCCTTTAAGGTCCTCCATCGTATTATATGGAGCGTCTTCTTTTACAACGATTATCTGCCTGTTATTCATGTACGGCTCTGAAAACAATACATTTTGTTTTCTTTCCTCCGTTATTGTAAAGCCGTTCCATATGCAATCAATGTTATTGCTGCTTAATTCCTGTTCTTTTGCATCCCAGTTGATTGGTTGAAGTACAAGCTCAATACCTAGCCTGGAACATACCTCCCTTGCCACGTCAATGTCAAATCCCACGATTTCACCGTTTTCATCCGTAAAGCCCATGGGCGGAAAGCTTTCATCAAGGCCTAAAACGAACTTCCCCTTTTCTTTTACCTTTTCCCATGAATCGTCGGTACCGGTGGAAAGCGACTGGCATCCACTTAATAAGATTAAGGCTGCAAGAACTGACAAAATTATTGCAACTATCCCTTTCTTAAAAAATTTGTTTTTCATAAGAATTCCCCTTTCCTTTTTGCGTGTTTTATGCTTTTTTATATATTGCCATAATTCACATGCATTAATGTAAACCTGGTGTTGGCAGCTTAACATTATGTAACATTATGCTTATAACTATATATTTACACGTATTATTTATGTACGCGTGTTTTGCACATAACAGCATTTTACTTTATAACTGCGTCATAGTAAAGTATTAAATTTATAAAAAAATAAAATTATGTCCCTCATCTTAAATATTACTTTGAAATTCTCTCTTCAATGTAGCTATATAAATGCAACTATTATGCAAATGAGCACATTGCAACCGAAAACCTTACATTTCAAGTGCGTCCCCATTATTTCACCATAAACCATTTATTCGCATACTCTGTTTTCATAAGCTTGTTTTTATACGCGTAATCAACCGTTTCCTGCAAGGCCTCATCAATACTCGCTATTCCCCACTTGTTACCCGATTCATCCAGGTCCAATAACAAGATGTAATATTTCCTTGCTTCGTCAATTTCTATCATGGTCAGCATGTACACGGGATGTGTGTCATTTTCTCCTACACCATCAATTTGTGTAAAAACATCAATATCAACGTAATGCTTCGGGATTATTATCTCGCCCAGCTGGAACCTTACGTTTTTACCTTCCGCCATATTATCTATTACCTTGTAATCATTTTCCATCATTTCAACCAGCTTGGCATTTTCCGGGTTCAACCCGGGACCGCTTATGCTTCCAATCCTTTCAAAAAATTCGCTTTTGTCAATCCTGCCGGAAATAACCGATGCATATGCTTTCACGAATCTCTCCAATACAAGATGAGGCTGGTAATCTATTGTAAACATGTACAAGCTGAATATAAACATGGCCAGTGCAACAGCGCCCACGGAAACCAATACTATGGCTTTTATGTTTGGGCGGGGTTTTTCCCCTTCCCTTTTAATGGTCAGCCTTTTAATATTAAATGCTATAAACGGCAATACTGTAAGAATCGCTATTGAAGCAAACACTAACCTGGCAGTTTGCATATCCTCTCCTTCTTCCTGCAGCCTTACCCTACAGGACCTTGCTCAAGAATTCCCTGGTCCTGGGCCGCTGCGGGTTGTTAAATATTTCCGATGGCTTGCCCTCCTCGTAGATTATCCCTTCATCCATGAACAAGATCCTGTCGGATACTTCCCGGGCAAAACCCATCTCGTGGGTTACAATTACCATGGTCATCCCCTCGAGGGCAAGGGTCTTGATAACCTCCAGGACCTCCCCGACCATTTCGGGGTCAAGGGAGCTTGTAGGTTCATCAAACAGCATTATGTCCGGGTTCATGGCCATGGTCCTGGCAATGGCGACGCGCTGCTTCTGTCCTCCTGACAGCCTTGACGGGTATTCGTATGCTTTATCGGTAAGCCCTACCTTGTCCAACAATTCCAAGGCTTTAGACTCGGCCTGTTCCTTGCCCATCTTCAAAACCTTCATCGGGGCAAGTGTTATATTCTCGATTGCAGTCATATGGGGAAAGAGGTTGAACTGCTGGAACACCATGCCTATGTTTTTCCTTAACTCGTTAAGTTTCTTCGGATTTTTTATACTACCAATTATCGAAACCCCATTAATCAGTATTTCACCCTTGGTAGGCACTTCAAGGAGATTTAAACACCTTAAAAATGTGCTTTTCCCCGAACCCGAAGGGCCTATTATGCAAACCACTTCTCCTTTATTTATCTCGTTGTTAATCCCCTTCAGAACCTCCAAGTCCCCGAAATACTTGTGTAAATCAATTACCTTAATCACTTGCCCGGAGTCTCCTTTCAAACTTGGACAGGCCAGCCGATAACATTGCTGTCATTATAAAATAAATATACGCCACTGTTATAAGCGGCGTAAATGATTCATAAGTAACACTCCTGATCAAGGTGGCTCCCTTGGTAAGATCGTCTAATGCAATGTAACCTGAAACGGAAGTCTCTTTAAGCAAGATTATAAATTCGTTTCCAAGGGCAGGAAGTATATTTTTAATTGCCTGGGGTATGATTATATACCTCATTGTTTTAGCCTCTGATAAACCCAGGGACCTTCCTGCCTCTGTCTGCCCCTTATCCACGGCCAGGATTCCTGCACGAATTATTTCCGCCACGTAAGCCCCGCTGTTGATACCAAAGGCTATGGTGGCAACTATGGTCCTTGGAAGACTTACATCCGCCAGGATTACATAATATATGATTGTCAATTGAACTACAACCGGTGTTCCCCTGATGATGGATACATACCAATCGGCAACCTGGGCAAAAGGAGACTTTCCTGAAATCTTCACAATAGCAACAACCAAGCCAATAATAATGCCTAAAAGCGCCGCAAGTACCGTAACCTGGATGGAAATCACCCATCCGTCCACCAGGTACATGAACCGGTTTTCCTTGATAAAAGAAAAATATATCTTGTCACTCAGTACCCTGTATATGCTATAGATAAGGTCCATCGGTACCCCCTGGATAGTTTAAATCAGTAAAATTACCATTTTAATCACTAAAATCCAAGCAATAAACAATTACAAAACAATTATAATGAGTAAAAAACTATAATGAATTATTCTCCCGGATATATCCATACCTATGAAGAACATTGGTATATCCAGCCATTCCTGCAAATAATCTATAAATACAACTATTAATCCAAGTATTCTTAATCCGAGTATTTTTCCAGGATTTTATCGTAAGTACCGTCATCCATTAATTTTTGCAATGCTTTATTTATTTGTTCGAGAAGCTTTTTATTGCCTTTTTTAACTGCCATTGCATACTGCTCCTCTTCAAACTGGCCGTCAACCAGTTTTAAACCCGGGTTTTTTTCTACATACTTCTTTGCAGGGAAATCATCGATAATAACAGCATCAATATTCCCGTTCGCCAAGTCCATGGTTGCTTCCAGTCCATTCTCATAAGTGCTGACCACGGCATCCTTAATTTCCACGGCCACGTCATATCCCGTAGTGCCTGTCTGCACGCCGATCTTTTTTCCCACCAGGTCATCTTTTGACTTTATATTTTCATTACCGGCTTGAACAATAATCGTCTGCGTGGCGTTGTAATACTTAATTGTAAAATCAACATTTTTCTCTCTTTCCGGATCTACAGACATTCCTGCAGCTACAAAATCAACTTTTCCGCTGTTTAGTGCATCAATAAGGGCATTAAATGCCATGTCCACAATTTCCAGTTCCTTGCCAAGTTCCTTTGCAATAGCTTGAGCTAACTCCACGTCAATGCCTGCATATTCACCATTTTCCACGTACTCGAAAGGCGGGAATTCTGCGTTTGTACCCATCTTAATAATACCATCATCTTTCTGGCATCCGGTAAACACGAGCATAATTGCCAAGGCTGCAAATAAAGCAATGAATAATTTTAAATATTTTTTCATCTTCATGACCTCCATTTTTTTACTAGTTTGAGATTATGCGGGCCATATTTAAAGCAGGTCCTTTTCCATCATGCACCCACACATTATTCAAGCCCTTTAATTTACACTTTTTTGATTATTAGTATTATCAATATTTAGATAATACCATATACAGCATATAACATTCAATACGAAAAATACATGAAAAATTCGAATATGGGACTTGGTAAAATAAAAGACAGGGGGCTTTGCCCCGGTCAGGAGTGTACGGTTACAGGTTTTCTCCTGCCCTTTCCTATTTGCAGCCATATGAAAGCAGCTATTACTGCTGCTATCGCCATGATAATTACGATGGTCATTACTGGATACTCTTTCGAATAGGTCACGGCAAATGTGGCACTGTGTCCCTCTATTTCAAATACCAGGTATTTCCCTTTCATGGTATGCTTTACTTTCCTCCATGCACCGTCTTGCAAAATATAGATGTTGATACCTGTAGTAGTTTGAGCAGGGGGAAGGTAGTGAACCATACGGTTTGCCTGCCCGTCATCCTTCACGGAAATCGTCCATTTTTCAATTACCTTTTTGCCTTCAATCAAGTCTTCTGCTCCCGGTTCTTTTTCTTCCGACCCTCTTTTGCCTGGTTCTTTTCCTGCCGGTTCCTTTTCCCCTGTTTCTTTCTCCCCCGTTTCTTTTTCACCTATCTCTTTTTCTCCTGTTTCTTTCCCACTTGTTTCCTTTTCTCCTGCTTGCCTTTCTCCTCCTGCAATCGTTAATAATACATCTTCGTCAAACAAGCCGTTCACAAGAATGATAGACAAACCGTTTTCCCGGGTTTCCTTGCTTGCCAGGGTTGTCACGTACTGCTTGTAAACCGCCCTGACAATTACATCAAATTTAAGATTATTATAATCATCCCTTTCCCATTTCCCAAAATATCCCTCTTTGCCGGGAACAGGCGGGATTTGACTTGCGGGAATGCTGTCCCCGTAGTTGAAAGATATTACGGCTACTTCTTTATCATCTGCAATAAAAGCCAGTTTAAAGCTTTTAAAAATTCCAGGCAGTCCATCCACGTCCAGCAGTTCCTCGTATGTAATAGGCTCGGCTTTTCCTGAATAGCTTATTCTATTTACACCGGCTAATTCCTCGTGGACAAAATAATTTCCTTCCCAAAGGCCATCACCGTCCCCCGCAATAGCGCCAATGAATTCCCTGGCATTTTCCACGCTGATTAGGGAATAACAATTGTAAAGATTGGTTGCATAACCGGCAATGCCTCCCACAAAATCAAGGCCGGATAAAAAGCTTTTAGCATAGCATTTTTGTATTGTTCCACTGGATTTCCCTGCGATACCCCCGACATAATCACCCCCGGTGCTGGCAACACTGCCATTGTCAACAGAACCCTTTACGTATCCAAAATCCATCAACCCCACGATTCCGCCTGCACAGTTCTTTTTTGATATAATACTCCCATAGTTTTCACAACCGGATATAACAGCGCGAAGTAAATACTTTGAATCCGGGGACATCTTCTGGATCAGGTTATATTCGTCCTCTAAATCATACTCAAATTCAATAGCCATGGAACCGGCAATCCCGCCTACATTGATATCTCCCCGCACCTTTCCATAATTAGTGCTGCCCGCAACCTTTCCAAGAGTATCCGAGTCCGTATCCTGGGTTGAAATATCCTCCCTATGGCTCTCAATGCCAGTATCCGCCTCCAATACATTCTCAGCAGCATTTGCCAGCAGGTCAAACATGACAAACACCTGGTTTGAAACCGACTTAATATCAGCAAGCCATGCGGGGGATATCTCTGAAATAATGGCATTTAGGCCAGATAAGGCATCTACAGTTTTTCTTAATGATTGGAAAAGCTCATCCTTGGTTTCCATGTATTCACTGCCTGCTTTTTTAAAGGTTATTGCAGGCATTGCCGCCAGTTCCGAGATTAAACCATGTATTTGGGAAGCCGCATCTGCCATGGCTGCAGCAGAACTTTCCATTAAAGTTATTGCTTCTATGGCAGATGTGACAGCTTGTGAAGCATAATCCCATGCGATCTCAAAATATGGCCTTGCATCTTCCACGTGGACCTTTATCTCCTGTATAATGGAAATAGCACTAATCAAATCGTCAATGGATACCTTAATATAATCAATACTTTCACTTAACTTATCAATATCAATTTCTTCCGATAATTTTTTCATGGCAGAGTTTACCCTTTCCATGGCACGGGTTGCCTGGATGACTCCATCAATGATTTCTTGAAGGTTTTTCTCCAATTCTGCCCCAAAAGCCTTTATTTCATCAGACTGGAGCAAAGAAACAAGCGCAGCATTAATTCTATTCAAAGTATCAATAACTTCCCCGGTGGCAATGGCTAAATCAGCAAAACCCTGCATTAAAACCTCAAAATCTTTCCTCGTTTGTTCTGGGTCAATATTGACCTCCCGCAAATATCTCAGCATATCCTGGAAATCATTTATTGCCCTTTGTATATTTTCCATCGAGCTTGCAACTTCCTGCAAGCCTTCGCTTATCTCCCTGTACCACTCTTCACCGGGTTCTTCATCATTGCCATTGTCATCACCATTGGTGCCGCCATTGTCATCGCCATTGGTATCATCATTGTCACCGTCATTGGTACCACTGTTATCATCACCATTAGCATCACCATTATCATCATCATTAACACTATAGTTATTATAAGCATCAAATATTTTCTGAAGGCCGGAAGCTATTTTTGAAATCCCTGAACTCAGCTTTTCAGTGCCTTCCGCAAGGTTTTCAAGGGCACTTTCCAGTGAGGCAAGGGCAGCCAATAGTTTTTCTTCATCAAAGTCATCCTGTAAATTAATCAATGCTTCGCTGATATCTTGCAATGCATCACTCATCTTACTCATGCCATCCAGCAATTCGCTTATACCGTTTCTTATGATAGAAGCATTTTCTTTCCACGTTTCAGAATCATGCAGCGTGTCAAAGGCATCATTCAAGCCTCCCAGGCCGTCGGCAATCTTGGACATCCCCGCAACAAGAGAAGATATCCCCCTCTGCATGGTTGATAATGCATCCTTCATAGCTTCGGGGTCTCCCAGCCCGGCCTTCAAGGAGGCCAGGGCACTTGATACATTTTCAAGAGCTTCCCTTGTCTCATCCAGGGCAGCATCAAGCTCGTCAAGGGCAGGGCTAAGTTCGTATATTCCAAATTCTGCGCCCTTCGCTGCAAGCTTCATTTGCTCCATTGCCGTCTTAAACTTGCCAATTGCCATTTCCATGTCATCAAGGGCAAGGGAAAATGAACCTATAATTGGTTCCATTACAGCTACTACTTGTGTTACCCGGGCACTTATAGCATTAATGTTTTCAATAGTATCATTTACTAAAGAAATAGTCTGGTTTGCCAGCGCATCAGCCGCAGCCCTGGCATCTTCCACATATTCTCCAATTACTGAAAGCTGCGTATTTATCGTGGATGAGTGCCAGCCCGTATTATCAATCGTTGTATTAATAAGCGACTGCAGGATATCAAGTTCCCTGCGAATCTTGTTAAGAGAATCCTCCGGGTACTCCCAAAAGGCATACGGTTCAATCTGCCCGGCAATACCTCCCACATCCTTCCGTCCAAGGATGATACCGTTATTCTCACAACCGCTTACATGGCCGGACTGCCTTCCTGCTATACCGCCAACATTGTAGCCTACACTTTGGTATCCAACCGTACCGGTATTAATGCAGCTTTGGATAATACCAGTTGAAAACCCTGCAATACCGCCTATATCTATAATGGTCACAATATCTGCCGTTGAAAGGGAAGTAAGGTTTTCAAGGTTCATGTTGCCAAGGTCTTCCAGGTCTAAGCCGCTTTCCTCCACTGTTGTGTTTACATTAGCCTTATTGGTGCACAACAAGATTGTTCCAAGATTTTCTCCTGCAATGCCTCCTACGCATTGCTCACCATATACAACGCCCTGTGCAAAGCAGTTTGAAATCAATCCTCCTGCTTGATTGATGCCGGCAATGCCGCCTACATATTTTTGGCCCTTAACCACTCCATTGAAGGAGCAGTTTTGGATTGTACCGCTGTTATTGCCGGCTAAACCACCAACCATGGACTTTGCCCCCATAGGAGCAACTGTCCCTTCAACGGTTAGCTTCTTGATTAAGGATCCCTCCTGGACATACAGGAACAACCCCTGGGGAGAACCGTAACCTGTCAATGAAAGACCCCTGATTGTATATCCCTGGCCGTCAAAAACTCCCCCAAAGGTGGGTATGCAAGTAAATTCGCTCCCCGAAAGGTCGATGTCGTTCATCAGGACAACAGTCTTCCCCCTGGACCAGCTATCAAGCGAGCACTTCTTCGCCAGTGAAACCAGGTCCTTTGCAGAATATATGTATATGGTACCAGTTTCGTCAATATCTTCAGCTGCCCGTGCTGTAACAGCTTGAGCTGTCATCGCTTGCACTGCCATACCTGGCACCCTTATATTCGTTATAATTATTGTTACTGTTATTAAGAAAATAATTGTTCCGCGAAGATGTGAAACATTTCCGCCTTTTTTCATGCCAACACTACTCCCCCTGTGATTGCGAACCAGGATTCTCGGATAGCACTTTCATTTCGCCGGATTCAACGATGGCATTGATGTCACCGTGAATGATGCCGCGAAGGTTCCCAATGATTGTACCGGATACCTGGCCTGTAATTTGCCCATCTACGTATATCGTTCCCTTGGCATTCAGCGCGCGTATAAAAGGACTTATCGTAAAGGATGTCTTTTCTATAATTTTGTCTCCCAGCAGCAAAATCTGGGGTAAGACAAACATAACAAGTACAAGTGAAATAATCGTCCCCCGGCCTATACATTCGCCCATCCCGGCAATTACAGGTTCTGATGTCATTGCCCCGATTAAAATGCCACAAACTGCCATCATCAAGCCGGAAGTGATCAACGTGGGAAATGATTGGTTCATCGCTTCTATAATTGCCTCTCTCCGGGACATTTCGTTTTTCAAGCTTAAATAACGGTTGGAAATGACAATAGCGTAGTCGATATTGGCGCCCATCTGGATTGCACTTGCAACAAGGTAATGCATAAAAAGCACGTAGGAACCCGTAAGATACGGGAATGAAAAATTAATCCATATGCTGCCCTGGATAACAGCGATCAGGAAGACGGGCAATGCCACCGATTTAAAAGTGAATAACAGGATAATAATAACGAACACCACTGATAAGACGCCAACCAGTATATTATCACTGGAAAAGGCCTTGCTCCAGTCGTAGAAATTGGAGGCTTCCCCCACCAGGTAGATACTACCATCATCATAATACTTCCCCGCTATTTCGCGGATGGTGTCCAGGAACTGAAAGGTTTCCTCCCCTTCCGTGGGAAGCCTTAAATTTACCAGGATGCGGCTGTAGTTTTCACCCTGGAGCTGCTGTTTTACAATGCTCATCTGTGTGTAAGCCTCATCCAGTGTTTCCTGTAAATCCTGGTCAAGCTTGACATACCCTTCCTTTGCCTGCCCACATAAGAATATGAACATGTCAATCAAGGGGACGCCATACGTGTCCAGCCCGCTTACCACCTTGCCGTAGTCTTCATCCCTCACTGCATAAGCGGCATACAGCAGCTTTGCCACCTCGTAGTCCAAGTCCGTCAGTTCCGAAAATTCTCTCGGGGTTAATCTATCGGTCAGTACATAATCATCCATTGCTTTTATGTTGGAAAGCCCCATGATGTATTCTACTTCATCCTGGCTTTCCAGTTCCTTGATCAGCTTGCCCTCGGATTCATAGTCCCCCGCCGGGATTACCAGCGCAAGGCTGTTTGCCGAACCAAAGGTTTCCCTTATCATGTTCTTTGCAATTTGCATCTCGTTCTGCTTTGCTGTCTTCAATAGTTCATAGCCGTAAACAAACGGGCATTTACCCGAAAAATAGATTGCCGCAATAAGAATTACAACAAAAACCGGCGGGATTACCTTTCTCGTAGAATAGGCAAATTTCCCGATAAAGGGTATCTTGGGCATGAAGTTGCCGTGCCTTGTTTTGTCTATCATTTTGCTGAAGACCATCAAAAGCCCCGGCATTAACAAGAATACGGAAAACAGGCTTATAGCTATTGCCTTCATTAAAACAATTCCCATATCAAATCCAATTCTAAACTTCATGAAAGTCATTGCCAGTAGACCGCAAATAGTGGTCAGGCTGCTGGATGATATTTCCAGTATAGCCTTGCTTAATGCGTTTATTGCCGCTTCCCTGGCCGGAAGTGTCTCCCTCTCTTCCCTGAACCTGTTGATTAATATGATTGCATAATCCACCGATAATGCCAGCTGGAGGACTGCGGCAACGGAATTGGATACGAAAGATATTGTCCCGAAAAAGAAGTTCGTGCCCATGTTTATTACCGCGGCAGATATGAAAGTAATAAGCATGACGGGAACTTCCGCGTAAGACTGGGAAGTGAAAATCAAAACAAATATGATAATAATCCCGATATATATGGAAACGACTACTATTTCCTTGATAATAGTATCGATATATACATCATCAAGACCTATGTTTATGTACATGTCATATTCCTTGAATTCCTCTTTCAAGGCATTTATAGCTTCAACATACCTTTGGTCATTTTCTTCATAGGCAAAAATCACGTTATAAAGGGCGGATGCATCGTTATAATGTGCCTTGGTTTCGTCAAAAGCAACGGAAAAAACGCCCTTGACGCTCTTCATCCGTTCAGCTATAAGCTCAGCTTGTTCATAGGATATATTTGCAATCATAATATTTGTCATGCCATAAGTGACAAACTCCTCCTGCATGACCTTCAGCCCTTTTTTTGTTTCTGCATCATCGGCAAGGAACGCTGCTAAATCTTGTTCTACCTGTACCCAGCTGGAAGAAAATATTGAAAAAACGCACAATGCTGCAAATATAAATAAGAACAGGGCCCTTTTATCTACAACAAAGGCGGCAAAGCGTGCAGTTAGTTTTCTTTTTTGGTTTTTCTCCGCTATCTTGCCCATGCTCTCTTTTATGTATCCTTTTGTTTTATCGTTTATATTATCTTTTATACTCCAGTTTATACCCTCTTTCATGTTCCTCATAACCTCGTTTATGTCCTCTTTCATGTTTTAATCAATGCACTCTTTTGCGCTTTTTTCCTGTTCTTTTCAACGTTCCCCGTCATATTTGCATTCCTTGCCATATTTGCACGGTCTCCCGGTTGATTCCGGGCAAAAGGTCCTTGTGTATTATAATAAGCTTATTTCCATCTAAAACTTAGTTCCACCTGAAGTTTAACCCACCCTAAATTGAATCCCATCACAATTATAATCCAATCATTCTTTAATAAACCTGATTAACTGCCCCAGTAGTTATTATAGCATTTTTTATGTAATCATAACACTAAAAGAATTTGCCTGTCACTTGCAGCTTATTCCATATTTCATGTTTAAAATCCCGCATTTTTATATTGACAACATCCCCTGCGGCATTATTAAATAATACATATTAAATAATGTATATTAAACAATGCACATTAAATAATATTTTTTTGCACCATATTTTGCGCCATATGATAAAGCGCATGTGTTATAAATATGTTGTATTTTTTAATGTAACTTGGGTGTATTTAATTTATATGACACATAACATGGCAAAACGACTTCCGGAGGCTAATATTGGAGCAAAGCTTACCTATTGTTGTGTTTAAAACCAGAAAAAATCCGTAACTCACCACATGGATGTGGTGAGCCGTCACCTTAAGCCATGGATGGCGAATGTGACGGGTAGGATTTTTTCGCCAGTCTTAAACATTACAATAGGTTGCTGAAGCGACCATATTAGCCCGGGAAGTCGTCCTTGCCTAAATTTTCTTCAAATTAATTTAATACACCCATTTAACTTGATTGATTTAACAAGAGTAAATTTAGTAGTATTATGACTATGAATAAGGTTCAGCGTATCTTTAACTTAACATGATTGATTCGACAGGAGGGTACGAATGATTTTATGAGGTTTAAACTTATTTGCTGCGAGGTATTCATGAGAATGGCATGCCTTGCCATAGCCAAAAGCCCGAATATTATAGACCCTGAATTTACAGAACTCGGGGCGCACGAAGCCCCCGGAAAATTGCGGGAGGATATACAAAAAAGAATCAATGAGGCGGACAAGCCGGGGATATACGATGCAATCCTGCTGGGATACGGCCTTTGCGGGAACGGTACCGCAGGGTTGAAGGCACAAAACACCCCTCTCGTAATTCCCAGGGCCCACGACTGCTGTACAATTTTCCTGGGTTCCAAGGAAAAATTCCTGGAATACTTTAAAGACAACTTAAGCGCCCAGTGGAGTTCACTAGGATACATGGAGCGCGGGAGGGACTATCTCAGGAATACAGAGACGGGGAAATTGCTGGGGCTGGACAAGGATTACGATCAGCTCATCGAGAAATACGGAGAAGAAAACGCCAAGTATATATGGGATACCCTTCACCCCGAATCCCATGATAACGAGCTTATTTACATCGAG
>JAAZDH010000085.1 GCA_012512865.1 Clostridiaceae bacterium
AATAAAGCTCTATACCATGGCTTTCTAACAACTTCCTGCCGCCCTGTTTCCTATCCACTACAACCACGCTTTGCCTGATAAATCCCCCAATTTTTCTTATTGCCTGTATCCATGCCTTCTCGTAACTTGAGCCTTCGGTCAATAGATCCGCAACATGGAGTACGCTTTTTCCTTCCAGGGTGCCGGGTACTGTTGTTATACCCTTGTAAAATTCGTATACTTTAAAATCCTTGTAGATTGTAAGATGGGGCTTATCAAGCAATTCGGCCAGCAAAAATGAAAAGAACCAATCCCTTCTTTCTCCCCCCGAAATATGAAAAATATTATTTATCCCGATTTTATCTCTTACCAAACCGAGGAGCTGATCCATCACATCCTTGTAAATACTATCGCTGCAGTAATTTTCCCATAGCCTTGCAGATATCTCCTCATGGAACCTGTCTATGTCTTCTTTTGTCTTATCAATAAAATCCAGCAACCCAACGGCTTTTTCCTCGCTGCCGTAAAGAAAATGGGTGTTTATATAATATGGGCCTATTGTTCCTGACGTATACCAAAAAGGTTTACCAGGTGGACAAACCTTTATTGCACCAGTTTTAAAAAGTTTTTGTATATTTCGGTTATACATCGCATCCAAGTTCATTATCCCCCTTCTTGTACTGCTGCTCGTAAAGTTTTATCCACCAGTCCTGGTTTTCAATGGTTTTCATATCCCTGCTCAGGTGGGATGTGTCGCCTTCCTCCAGTATGTTGAACTTGCCGTTTTCGCATTCCACGATTGTAACAGACGTATTATCATACCATGGAATATTCACCATTTCTTTAAGGGCAAAACTGTAAAAATAACACATTATTGTCTTGATTGCGGTGCCGTGGGTAACTACGCAGATGCTTTTTCCCTTGTTTTTTTCGATGATGTCTTGAAACTCGTTAACTATCCGGTGCTGGAACTCCACCATGGATTCTCCTTCCGGCATCGTAAGCAAGTGGGGCATGTTTTCCCACAAATCATATTCCTCTGGCCACATTTCCGGGAGAACCGCCCAAGGCATGTCCTCCCACCTGCCGCCGTTTATTTCCATCAGCTTGTCACTCTTGATTACCGGCAACTCTTTAATATTTGCAATATAAGAAGCGGTCTGCAGGCACCTTTTCAGGCTGCTGGAGTAAATTGCGTCAATGTGCACCTTTCTCAATCGCTCGGCCACATACATAGCTTGTATATGCCCCTTTTCGGTTATTTCCGAGTCGGTCCACCCGTGGAACAACCTGTTTTTATTTCCCTCCGCCTCCGCATGCCTGACTATTATCAATTTTGTTACCACGTTATCACCTTTTTGTTTCATGTCTTTACTTGTAAGATTATTCATGTTTCCACCTATTTCAAAGTTATAATCTGGTAATTAATTCAATTCCAGTTTTCCAACCAAATCGTATACGCTCTTATGATTATATATTCCCAGGTACTTTATAATCCCCTCCAATACCTTGACACATGCATCCGGGTATACGAAATTCCAGGTTCCAACCATTACTGCGCAAGCGCCGGCAAGGATAAATTCAATTGCATCTTCCCCTGAAGAAATTCCTCCCATCCCTATCACGGGAATTTTAACGGTTTGTGCAACATCATAGGTCATCTTTACCGCTATCGGTTTTACGGCAGGCCCTGATAATCCGCCGAAATTATTTGCCAATATAGGCTTTTTTTTATGGACGTCAATTGCCATCCCGGTAATAGTATTTATCAGTGAGATTGCGTCGGCACCGTTAATCTCTGCCGCCCGTGCAATTTCACTAATATCGGTTACATTTGGTGTTAACTTAACAATAAGGGGCTTTTTACAATACCTTCTAACTTCTCTTGTTATGCCTGATATACCCTTTACGGTGTTACCGAAAGCCAGGCACCCTTCCTTGACATTCGGGCAGGATACGTTTAATTCAATGGCATCAACATCTGTACCAGACAGGATCTCCGCCAGCTCGCAATACTCTTCCACGGTACTTCCCGCTATATTTGCTATTATTGCCGTATTGCATTTTCGCAAAAACGGAAGTTCATCATTTATAAACCCCTCCACCCCTGGGTTTTGCAGTCCGATGCTGTTCAGTATCCCGGCAGGGGTTTCAGCTATCCTGGGCGGCCTGTTGCCTTTTCTCGGTTTTAAAGTCAGCCCCTTGACGGCTATGCCGCCCAGCCTGCCCAAGTCAATAAATTCGGCAAATTCCCTTCCAAAGCCATAAGTACCTGAGGCAGCAATTACAGGATTTTTAAACTTGATACCTGCTATTTCTACTTCAAGATTTATGTTTCCAGGATTTGTACTTCCAAGATTAAGGCTGACAATTTTACCGTTAACCTTGCCATTGTACTTACCGTTGCTGCCAGGAGAACTAGCCATCAAAATCCACCTCTTCACCCCAAAAGACAGGGCCATCTTTGCATACCCTTTTATAATGCCAGTCACCATCGTGTTTAACCTTGCACGCACATGCAAGGCATGCTCCTATGCCGCATCCCATCCGTTGCTCTAAGCTGACTTGGCATTTTATGCCCATTTTACTTGCCAGTTCAAAAACTTTTTTCATCATGGGCATGGGGCCGCATGCATATATTATATCATACTTTTCCCCGTTAATTTTTCCTTTACTTCCTTCTTGGAGGAGGTTTAAGGCTAGCAAATCGGTGACAAAACCTTTAAAACCTTTGCTCCCGTCGTTGGTAGCAAGCATTATTTTATCCGAGCAATGTAAGAATTCTTTTTCCATTACAATACAAGTATTGCTTTCAAAACCAATATATGCGCCTTTAAAAGCACATGGATTTTGCTGGAGTAAAAAGAGGAGAGGAAATACCCCTATACCTCCTCCAACGACAGCGATGCTTTTATACTCATCTGAAACATGGAACCAATTGCCCAGGGGGCCGATTAAGTCCAGTTTATCTCCCGCTTTTTTCCGGGCAAGATAGCGGGTACCCTTTCCCGTCTCACGGTATGCAACAATTACAGTATTATTTTTCCTGTTGACGGAGCATATGCTCAAGGGCCTTCTAAGAATCGTATCAAGGCCGTCACAACATTTAATATTTACAAATTGGCCCGGCTTTGCCCTTTGCGAAACATATTCCGATATGAATGCCAATTCAAAAATACCGGGGACAAGTTCTTTATTGAAAATAATCTCTTCTTTTAAAACTAGCGGCATATCTTGCTTGCTCCCAATTCCCTATTTATATCATCCCTCATCCTGGCAACCTCCGCCCTTGCTGCTTCGCCAAAGCGTGTTTCGTCAAATTTATCCTTCCAGGTATCGGAAGTATAAGCACATATTATACTCCTGGATGCATTTACAATAGCACCCATCCCTTCACAGTTAAATGCATGAACCACGTCCCTGGCTGTTCCTCCCTGGGCACCGTATCCGGGAACAAGAATATATGCGTTTTTCATGATATCTCTCAGGATCTTGGCTTGGTTGGGATATGTAGCGCCTACAACGGCTCCCACGCTGCTGTAGCCATATTTTCCTATCAATGACTTACCCCATCCATTTACATGCTCCGCCAATATTTCATATACGCTTTTTCCCTGGTGGGTAAGCAAATCCTGTAATTGCCCCGAGGACTTGTTTGAAGTCTTAACCAGTATAAAAATTCCTTTGCCATAGTTCTTGCAATCATCAATAAAAGGCTTTATCCCATCGTAACCCAGGAAGGGGTTCACGGTAAGGGCATCCGCATCAAAAACCGGTTCTCTTACATCTTCGTCAATAGAAGCCCTGCCAAGGAATGCTGCCGAGTATGCTTCAGCTGAGCTTGATATATCGCTCCTTTTTCCATCGCATATGATAATAAGTCCCTTTTCCCGTCCATATCTTATAGTTCTTTTCAGTACATCAATCCCATGAGACCCGTATAGTTCATAACATGCTGATTGTAGTTTCAATGCTGGCACCAGGTCGAATACCGAATCTATTATTATCTTGTTGAATTCAAAAATTGCCTCTGACGCTCCTTTTAAACTCCTGCCATAATCTTTGAAAGCCTTTTCCTTCAAAAAAGCCGGTACATATTCAATCCTAGGGTCGAGACCCACAACCGTAGGGTTATTTTTTCTTTTTATCTCATCAATAAGCCTGTCTATAAACATTATACCATGTGATCCTCCTTCTGAATTGTATTATGCCGTGTTGCCATTGCTATAACAATACTTTTTCCCTCACAATAACCTTTCCGTTAACGATGGTGTGGTACACAACACCTTTTAGTTTAAAACCATGAAAAGGCGAATTTTTACTTTTTGATTTAAATTTATTAACATCAATTACTTGTTCCTCGTTAATATCAATAATAGTTATGTCGGCAGCCCGCCCTTCTTCAATTGAACCCTTGTTCAAGCCTAGTATCTTGGAAGGATTAAGGCACATCTTCCTTACCACGTCTTCAATGGTCAATATGCCGGGAGATACCAGGTACGTAATTACCAGGGGCAATGCTGTTTCAAAACCTACGATGCCGTTGGCTGCAATGACAAACTCAACGTTTTTTTCATCAACGTGATGCGGTGCATGGTCGGTGGCAATAATGTCAATTGTTCCATCTCTCAAGCCTTCTATGACAGCCTCCACGTCTTTTTTGCCCCTCAAGGGAGGATTTACTTTCGCCATCGTATTAAAATCCTCGCAAGCATCTTCCGTCAAGGAAAAATAATGGGGGCATGTTTCCGCAGTTACCTTGACTCCACGTTTTTTAGCGTTTCGTACCAGGTCTACCGAGGCTTCCGTGCTTACATGGGCAATATGGATGCTTGTATTTGTATATTCAGCAAGCAAAAGGTCCCTAGCTACCATCACGGACTCGGCTATCGAAGGTATTCCCTTCAATCCCATTACTGTAGACTGGTAGCCTTCGTTCATCACGCCATCTTCAGTCAAGTCCAGGTCTTCGCAGTGGGAAATCACCGTGATATCAAACATAGATGCATATTGAAGCGCCTTTTTCATCAACGAGGAACTGGAAACGGGTTTCCCATCATCTGATATTGCAACCGCTCCTGCAAACTTCAGCTCCCCGATTTCCGAAAGTTCTTCTCCCTTCAAGCCCTTTGTTATTGCACCTATCGGGTATACATTTGAATATGCTTCATTTTTTGATTTATTCAGTATATATTTAATTACCGCCTGGTTGTCAATTGGCGGGTTTGTATTTGGCATACATGCGATTGTGGTAAACCCTCCCATTACGGCACTTGCAGACCCGGACTCGATGTCTTCCTTGTATTCGTATCCCGGGTCTCTTAAATGGCAATGGGCATCCACCAAGCCGGGAATTACATACTTGCCGCCGGCATCAATAAAATCACAGCCTGGTATTTCATCAA
>JAAZDH010000086.1 GCA_012512865.1 Clostridiaceae bacterium
CTAGTGAAGATATTGATAATCATAGCAATTATCAATTAAAACTATTAAAGAATCTATATGATGATGGAATTTTGACTCAAGGTGAATATATACAAAAGCGTGATAAAATTATTAATGAGTTAGTTCCTAGCGATTATCAAAGTGAGCAAGAAATAGCTAGCAATACCACAGAGACGGAGAGAAAAACTGAAAGTGTAACTCGAAACAATAGCAACCATTTTTTTAGCATACATGGGAGATTAAACCGCGGTCGATACTTCTTATATAACTATGTTGTGAATATATCTGTGGTTCTTTTTGTCCTTTTATTCGCCTATCTTGGAATAATTGTATCTGAAGTAGTCATTGATATTGCACGTCTATTCATGTTAGCCAATATCTTTATACAAAGTATTAAGAGATTTCATGATTTAGGCAAATCGGGATGGCAAGTACTATTTTTATTAATACCTATTCTAAATTTTATTACAATATTAAACTTACTTTTAACACCTGGCGAAACGGAAACAAATAAATATGGGGAAAACCCAATAAAACCGAAGAACAATCTAAAAAGAGAAACCATAACATAATCGACACATTCTAATAAAGTTTCTACCCTTCCCGCTATAATAGAAGTGGCAAAGCGGGATCCGGCTTTGATAATTCTCTCTTAGTTCCATAATTTGAAGAATGGAGTGATCATCCGGTGAGTATATATGATATTTATGACAATAGTAAAATTGGTATAATTAAAGGCTTAGTTGCTATATTAGTAGGTGTTATTATATCATTGGCAAGTTTAAATAATGCTAGTGTAAACGGTGGAAGATACATGATAATGTATGGTTTAGTTATATATGGCATTATTACATTAGTTAAATCCTTGTATTACTTTATAAAGTGCAGGAAATATGTTCGGTGACTTTAGACAATTCAATTTTTACAATGACAATAATGACTGCTCTAGCAAATAGTAGGGTTTCATCATAGTATTTATTGGAGAAAGAAAAATACGCTTAAAAATATCGGCTTTATACAAGAATGCAAAAACTGTCTCTCTCATTTATAAGGTAGGGAGAGTGGAACCTGATCCCTAATTGAACAGTATGAAGTTAAATACAGGTGAATGAATATATTGCATTATAATTATATATGAGCTTTAGTTAGAAAAACCTCTCATTAGCTCTTTTGCTTGAAGTTCATTTATTTCTCTAAACACATTAGGGAACCAATCTACTGGTGGTGGTAATATCCAACCGAATAGCAGAGGAACTAGACCTGCAGTAAAGGCTCCCAGCATCAATATTGAAAATGTATGATCATAATCGTCATGTTCGATTTTTACTCCCTTCCATTTCGGTATAAAATAAAACAAGAGAAAAGAAGCAATAATTCCAACTATAATCATACTTACAAAGATATATGTGTGCCTTTTAACCATTCTTTCATTGTGAAAGTACTTGTTTACTTCGAACTCATTATCGTAATTTGTGATATATGCTTTTTCACTTGTATACTCACCAAACCTATCACTATTATCAATAGTTTCAATATATACTACGTTTTCTTCCAACCACTTCGATTAAGTCTATATAATGGTGTAAAAAGAAGTTGAGCCAAAGCTCATACCTCGGTTAGAATATAAGTGTCACCAAATACCAAACCGAGGAGGATGAAC
>JAAZDH010000087.1 GCA_012512865.1 Clostridiaceae bacterium
AAAGAGCAACTTGCTATTTTAGACCAGCTATTTTATGTCTACCTCACCTAGGTGGTCTTGTTGTCATGCGTTTCATTAACGTCAGGAGCCTAAAAAAATTTCTCAAAATTTTTATTATAAACTCTTTACTTTAATTAGCTGGTCTTTCTTATTAGTCCATTATAAGCTTGCCCTTCAGTGCCTTCTCAAAAAATTTTTATATTCTTTGTATTTTTTTTAACAAAGTCATAAAGATTTAAATAGTAAGTAAAAAAGTACAAAAAACATAAAGTTTTTTCAATAACTTATTCAGTATAAATAGTACTATTAGTACAAGAAGCGGTAGTACGCCGGGTAAATACGTGTTCCTTGAATTCTTAATAATGTGAAGGACAAGCAATGCATACAGCAAGGTATGGACAAGGAGCTTTTGTATATAATAAGAACTTGTAGTATGCTTTATTATGTGGTATTCTTAATAATGTTATTTATAATAAACGTATTCTAATTATTTCAGTTGTACTTGATGCTAACCGGGCTAATGGAGTTTAAGATGAGGGAATACTTGGTTAACGATATAGGGTTTAATTTAAAGAAAGCTATAAAAGTCGTAGACGCATACAGTGATTCCACCGGGATTCGCTGTATTATAATTGATTCGAAGGGGCAACTGCTGTATGAAAAGCACGGTAAAAGCACGGGCTTTCAACTGTGTAAAAAAATCGAAAAAATATTTGCAGGCAACAGCATTTGTACAAACTCCCATTTGTACGGGAGTTACCAGGCAGAGAGATTTGGAGGAAAATATGTTTTCTTCTGCCCGATCGGATTGGTACATTGGGTATCGCCAATTACATCGAACAGCATACTTAAAGGCGCTATAGTGGCAGGACCGGTACAAATGGTGGAACCGGAAGAATTCCTGTTGGAAGATATTTTAAATAAAAACAATATTGATGAAAAAAACATAGCCAATATAAAGAAAAACATAGAAGAAGTCCCTGTAATTAAACCTGAAATAGTCAACAGTATGTCAGAACTCCTTTTTATAGCAAGCGCTTTTATTTCCGATGTAAAGCCGTCGCAGTACCTTGAAGAAAGAGAATATGTTGACTACCAATCAAATATTTCGAAATATATACATTATATAAAAACAATGGGAGGAGATGACAAGAAACTAAACGGCTATCCCCTTGAAAAAGAAAGAGAGCTTTTAAGGTTGATTTCCCTTGGAGACAAGGCAGGTTCGCAGAAAGTCCTGAACGAAATATTCGGACATATATTTTTCTCAACAGGAGGGGATTTTGAAGTAATAAAAGCCAGGATCCTCGAACTGATTGTCCTTCTTTCCAGGGCAGCCCTCGAGGGCGGTGCCGATGTTGAACAAATATTTGGTTTGAATTACAGGTACTTAAATGAAATTCATAACTTCAAGACAGTTGAAGAACTAATATACTGGCTTTCAAAAATAATGGCGAGATTTACCGACTTGGTTTTCAACCTAACTGGCGTAAAGCATGTGGATGTTATTTACAGGGCCATAGACTATGTAAAAAAGAACTACATGAAAAAAATCACTCTTGAAGAAGTAGCTTCAAATGTTTACCTAAGCCCTGCATATTTTAGTAAAATATTTAAGGAGGAAATGAATACCAATTTCAACAATTACCTTAACAGGATCAGGATTGAAATGAGCAAGAAATTACTGCTTGAGACCAACATACCCTTGGTGGACGTATCAAACTATGTAGGCTACGAAGACCAAAGCTACTTTTCAAAAGTATTTAAAAA
>JAAZDH010000088.1 GCA_012512865.1 Clostridiaceae bacterium
CATATATATGGTAATTTTAGCTGGAAAATTTTATACCAGTTTAAGGTAATAGTTTGAGGGGAAGCAGAAATGCGGAACCTTCAAATATATGAAAATCAAGCTCTCCGACTTTTCGAGAGCGTACTTAAAAAATGTAGAGAGGTGAGTTGGATGATGAAAAAAGTCCTGACTATTGCAGGTTCCGATTCGGGTGGAGGGGCAGGAATCCAGGCGGATATTAAAACATTTTGCGCCCACGGTGTTTTTGGAATGAGCGTGATTACGGCAGTTACGGCCCAGAATACCCTGGAGGTGAAAGCGGTCCAGGATATAAGTCCTGGTATTATAGAAAAGCAGATAGATGCGATTTATGAAGATATGGGTACGGATGCCGTAAAAATAGGAATGGTTTCAAGAACTGGCAGCATAAAGGCGATAGCAGGCAGGTTAAGAATGTACAGGCCCGGGAATATAGTGCTGGACCCTGTCATGGTGTCGAAAAGCGGCTATGACCTGCTGGTCCCTGAAGCGGTGGGGGCATTGATAAAGGAACTGGTACCTTTAGTTGACGTTATAACTCCAAATATACCCGAAGCCGAAAAAATAACCGGTAGAAGTATTAATAATATTGAGGATGCTGAAGAAGCGGCAAAAGCAATTCATGCCCTTGGAGCAAAGAATGTGCTTGTTAAAGGAGGTCATTTCTCAGGGAAACCAACGGATATTCTCTATGACGGGGAGAACATTTACAGGCTTGAGTCCGAAAGGATTCAAACAAAAAATACCCATGGGACTGGGTGCACTCTTTCTTCCGCGATTGCATCAAACCTTGCGCTGGGGTTTCCCGTGAAAGAGGCCGTTGAACGTGCAAAGGAGTATATTACTGGTGCGATAAAAAACCACGTGTCGATAGGAGAAAAGGGGGTAGGTCCTGTTAATCATTTGTATGCACTGTACGAAAGGGCAGGCTTCAATTACCTTTTTGATCGCTAAAACCCAGGACTCAAGCGTTAATGGCATTAATAAATACTGGTAATTAATAGGTAAAAAGATTAATAAGCTAAAACAGTTAATTAGCAGAAATATGATTAACTAGTAATATATTGATTAATTAGCTATGATTAACTGGCAATATATCAATTAATTACTTATGATTAACTGGTAATATGTCAATTAGTTGGTAATGAATAACTAGTTGGAAAAAATAAGAAAAAAAGAGCAGGAGGAATGGTAAATGGAAATGAGCATCAACAATGACATTAAGGCCAGGGTGCCGGCGCTCTTGGAGCGGGTCAAGGAGAAGAAACCCCTAGTGCATCACATTACGAACTATGTTACCGTGAACGACTGCGCAAACGCCGTCCTGGCAATAGGGGGATCCCCCATAATGGCGGATGACATAGGGGAAATGCATGATATTGTGTCAATGGCATCGGCGCTGGTGCTCAATATAGGGACGCTGAACGAGAGAACGATAGAATCCATGATTATTGCAGGGAAAAGGGCCAATGAGCTTGGGATACCGGTGGTGTTCGACCCAGTGGGAGCTGGCGCAACCAGGATGAGAGACAAGACGGCGAACAGGATTATAGACGAGGTGAAGCTGGCCGTCATACGCGGGAACATATCTGAAATAAAGGCGGTAAGCGGGATTGCTTCAAGGACAAAAGGCGTGGATGCGGCGGAAGAAGACATGTTATCATCGGGGAACCTGGATTACGGGAAAAAAATTGCAATGGACTTGTCCCGCAGGCTGGACTGCGTTGTTGCAATAACCGGTCCTGTTGATATAGTTGCAGAAAAAGATAAGGTTTGTTTCGTAGAAAACGGGGACAAAATGCTATCCACGATTACCGGCTCGGGATGCGTGTGCACTTCCATCATAGCCGTTTATTGCGGTGTTACGGGTAATTACTTTGACGCTGCCGTGGCAGGGCTTATTTCAATAGGAATCGCGGGGGAGATGGCCCGTGAAATGACAGCCGTAAGCAATGCCGGAAGCGGGACCTACAGGGAAAAACTTATTGATTCATTATACTTATTAACAGCGGAAGATATACAAAAGAGGGGAAAGGTGAGCTGCCATGAAACCTGATTATACCTTGTACCTTGTTACGGACAGGCGCATGCTTCGAGGTATTGGCATTGAAGAAGCCGTGGAACAGGCAATACTGGGCGGGGCAACCATTGTGCAGCTCAGGGAGAAAGATGTTAGTTCCAGGGAATTTTTCAATATAGCAGGGAGTGTGAAGAAAATCACCTACAAGTATGGCATTCCCCTAATCATAAACGACAGGCTGGATATTGCGTTGGCTGTGGATGCGGCAGGATTGCACGTGGGGCAGGATGACATGCCGGCCCGGGTTGCAAGAAGACTGCTCGGGCAGGGCAAGATCCTAGGGGTTTCGGCAGGTACTGTTGAAGAAGCATTACAGGCGGAAGAAGACGGGGCAGACTATATTGGCGTGGGTACCATATTTCCAACCGGCACAAAAAAGGACACCGCGCAGGTTGGCATCCGGGAGTTGAGAGCTATAACAGGAGCGGTAAAAATTCCTGTTGTCGCCATAGGCGGCATAAAAGAAGAAAACGTGGAAATGCTTGAAGGCACGGGGATTAAAGGTGTTGCCGTTGTTTCCGCGATAATGGCCAGGGAAGACATAAGGAAGGCAACCGTGGCTTTAAAAGAAAAGCTCGGGTTTATATAATTAGTTCATCCGGTTAAAGAAGTATACCGGGAAACCCGGTGAATAAGCGAAAGGAACCTGCAAGGCGAATACTTGGGAAAAGATAAATGAAAAGATAAATAATAAAATAAATAAAAAGATAAAGAGTAAGACAAACGATAAGATAAACAATAAGATGAAATGATTAGCACTAAACAACAAGATGGAGTGATTAATATAAAAAGGCATGGGATTACCGGTATTATTGAGAAAATAGAAAACGGCAAAATAAAAGGTGTAATATTTGATTTAGACGGCACTCTCGTTGATTCAATGGGAGTGTGGGACAAGGTGGATGAAGAATTCCTGGGAATGAAAGGTATTGAAGTGCCCTGCGGTTTGGGCGATGAAATCAAGAACATGACATTCAGGGAGGCGGCAATATATTTTAAAGAGAGGTTTGGTATCAAGGATGATGTTGAAGACATCATGCAGGAATGGAATGATATGGGCTACTATGAATATGCTCATAATGTACAACTCAAGCCCGGGGTGAGGGAATTTCTTCATTTCCTGAAAGGCAAAGGCATAAAAATAGGAATTGCCACCACCAATTACATAAAGCTTGTTGAAGCAGTGCTTAAAAACAATGGAGTACTGGAATTTTTTAATGCAATATCCACGGCAAATGAAGTCGAAAAAGGTAAGGAACACCCGGATATTTATTTACTTACAGCCAGGAAACTTGGCCTTGAACCCGAAGAATGCGTTGTATTCGAAGATATACTCCCGGCAGTAAGGGGTGCAAAGGCGGCAGGAATGAAAGTTATAGGGGTTTATGATAAATATTCCCGACACGAGGCAGAGGAAATAAAGAAAATGGCCGATGGGTACATAAGCGGGTTTGAAACAATTCTCCCGTGATTCCCGGTATCACCTGCATCAATTTGATGTATCCTATATTAAATCAAGCATTCTTGAATTCATGCATCATGCATGTATTGTACGTCCAAAAAATAATAGTATAATACTTAATAATACTTGATAATACTTAGTACAATACTTAGTGCATTTTCATGGCAATTCGTAACTGGATTTTCAGTTAAGGGATGCCTGTGAAATGCAAGTAAGCATAAAAGAATATACAGAGATGCGCAATTAAAGTAAATATACAGGAAATATAAAAGATAGGTAAAACACATTATGGTTAAAATCCATTATGGTTAATGAAAGATAAATGGAATATTGCAAGACAAACAGAATAGGATAAAATACAAGGAATGGAAAAGAACATATAAAGTACGAAAGGATAAGGACAAGGATTAATGAATTTCTTGGAAATATTTCTTACTGCTGTCGGACTCTCAATGGATGCCTTTGCCGTATCGGTTGCGAATGGAGCTACAAGAAGAATACCCGGTATCCCCGCCATGCTTAAAATATGCGGCGCTTTTGGATTGTTCCAGGCAGTGATGCCCCTCCTTGGGTGGCTGGCCGGTGCAAATTTTGAAAAATACGTGTCAAGCTTTGCCCATTGGATTGTATTCGGCATTTTAAGTTTTATCGGGGTTAAAATAATAAGCGATGCAATAAAGAAGAATGACGACGAGACATGTATACCTGAAAATGCAAGAAAAAGTGTTTTAAGCAACAAGATGTTGTTTACGCTGGCAGTTGCAACCAGCATAGATGCATTTTCCGTGGGGGTAAGCTTTGCTTTTATCAAGGTACAAATTGTACAAGCCACGATACTGATCGGAATGGTAACATTTATTATATGCCTGGGTGGGGTGGAAATCGGCAGGAGATGCCTGGTAATGTTTAAAAGACGTGCAGAAATACTTGGAGGAGTCATATTAATCGTGATCGGGCTGAAGGTGTTGATTGAGCGAATCTAGGCATCAAAAAGATAAAAGGAGGAATGGAGGGTAAAAGCGTAAATGCGAAAAAAATACATAATTGCCCTTGACCAGGGAACAACGAGTTCCCGGGCGGTGATTTTTGATACGGGGACCATGGAAGTAAAATACATAAAAAGCAAACCCCATAAGCAAATATATCCACAACCCGGATGGGTTGAGCACGACCCCGAAGAAATCCTGGCAGCACAAGTGGAAGTCATGAGGGAAGCAGTAAGGGATTCCGGTATTTCACCTTGTGAAGTTGCCTGTATTGGCATTACTAACCAGAGGGAAACGGTGGTGGTATGGGACAAGTCAACCGGGAAGCCCGTATATAATGCCATAGTGTGGCAGTGCAGGAGAACTGCCGGCCTGTGTGACAGGCTGAAGAATGATGGTTTGCAGGAGGTAATAAAAGAGAAGACAGGACTAGTGATAGATGCATATTTTTCCGGGACAAAAATACAGTGGATACTAGATAATGTTCCGGGGGCAAGTGAGATGGCAAGAAAAGGAGAATTGCTGGCGGGAACCATTGACAGCTGGCTTGTATGGAACCTTACCGGCGGGAAATTACATGTAACGGATTATTCAAATGCCTCAAGGACCATGTTATATAATATAAAAAATCTTGACTGGGACGAAGATCTCCTGCATAAAATGGACATACCACGGTCAATAATGCCACGTGTAGTTCCATCATCGGGGATCATAGGTGAAACATGTGAAGACATCCTGGAATCTCGCGTACCAATAAGCGGGATAGCCGGAGACCAGCAAGCGGCTTTGTTTGGACAGGCGTGCTTCGATGAAGGGACTGCTAAAAACACGTATGGTACCGGCTGCTTTATACTAATGAACACCGGGAAACGGCCCGTGGAATCAAGGCACGGCTTATTGAGCACAATTGCATGGGCCATAGGAAGCGAGGTTGAGTATGCCCTGGAAGGGAGCGTATTCAATGCAGGTTCGGTCATTCAATGGCTCAGGGATGAGGTGGGATTAATAAAAACAGCCCGGGATTCAGAAGCCGAGGCGGAAAAAACCGGTGATACTGGCGGAGTATACGTGGTGCCTGCATTTACAGGTTTGGGCACTCCATACTGGGACATGTATGCCAGGGGTCTCATCATAGGGATTACGAGGGGAACCAGGAAGGAGCACCTGGTAAGGGCTGCATTGGAATCAATTGCGTACCAGAGCATGGATGTGCTGGAAGCCATGAAGGCCGATTCGGGGATGGATGTAACAGAACTTAAAGTTGATGGCGGAGCCAGTGCAAATAACTTTCTTATGCAGTTCCAGGCAGATATTATAAACATGAACGTCATAAGGCCAAAAATAATAGAAACAACTGCTTTAGGAGCAGCTTTCCTTGCGGGCCTTGGAACAGGCACCTGGGAGAGCAAGAAAGACATCCAGGGAAAATGGGTTCCGGATAAGGTATTCATTCCATCCATGGATGATGATACAAGGAAACGGAAGTACTCGGGATGGAAGAAAGCCGTGGAGAGATCGATGAACTGGGACAATTCATGATATTATTTTGTTTACTTATTTATGATTATTCATATATTTGTTTGTTTGCTTGTTTATTTACTCATTTATTTATGAATTATTTATGTTATTATGATTTATTATTATGATTTGCGATTTATAAATTATTTATGTTATTATGAACGCAGTTGTTATAGAGAATATTATATAGAGAATATAGGTGTTATAAAATTATAGGCATATGATAATATAAATATTGATATTATAGATATTAGTAATGGCATTTCCCTTGAGGGTGGTATTGATGGGCGAATACAAAAAATTATACAGGTCTTCTCATAATAGGATCATAGCAGGGGTTTGCGTCGGTGTGGCTGAATACTTGAATATTGACCCCAACGTTGTAAGGTTGCTCTGGATTCTATTATGCTTCATGGGAGGAAGCGGGATAGTAGCATATGTTATAGGCGCGATAATAATACCGGAAGGCTGATAATTATTAAGGCAAAAATGAAAAACAGGTTCAAAGCATTTAAACCAATGAATAGAGTTGTAACAATATCTATAATAATCCCAATTATTCTAGTATTATTATCTTCATGTTCGCTTTTTGAACATGATTTAGGAACTGGCAAGTTAGAAAGCAAGCTTGGAAGTGAACTTGAAAACGGGCAGGGTACCGTTACCCGCGATAATAGCGGCCATGGTCGTGATAATGGCACTCATGGTAGTGATAACCAAGATAGGGATAAAGATAAAGAAAAAGGCGGGGATAAAGAGAAGGGCATAATTATAAATCCCGAAGGCACTACTATCGAGGAGCGCTTTTTACCTCTCCCAGGATTCGAAAGAATCCAAGTTGATGAAAACTCTTTCGGAGCCTACCTGAGAAACCTTCCGTTAAAACCGGATGGCACGAAGGTCAAGTATTATAACGGCAAAACGAAGCCGCATGACGTACATCAGGCGGTAATAGATATTGATGTGGGCAACAGGGATTTACAGCAATGCGCCGATGCGGTCATGAGGCTGCGGGCCGAATATCTTTACGGCAGAAAAATGTATGATAAAATCAGCTTTAATTTTGTTTGCGGGTTTAAGGCTGATTATGCAACATGGATGCAGGGGAACAGGATTGTAGTCAAGGGAAACGATGCCTACTGGGTTAAGAGGACAAGCTATTCCGATGATTACGAGAGCTTCAGGCAATACCTGGACATGGTGTTCGCCTATGCGGGAACGGAATCCCTTGAAAAAGAGATGAAAAACGTTAACCTTTCGGATATGCAAATAGGGGATATATTTTTAAAAGGCAGCCTGCCAGGCCATTGTGTCATTATTGTAGATATGGCGGAAAACAAAGAAACGGGAGAAAAATTATTCATGATTGCCCAAAGCTACATGCCTGCCCAGGATATACATATATTAAAGAATAATAACGATAAAAGCATTAGCCCGTGGTATTCCTTGAATTTTGGCGAATTTCTCAGGACGCCTGAATGGGAGTTCACGGCCAACCAGCTTTACAGGTTTGAAGATTGAAGCTCTTGGAGCAATTGTATATTGTGAAATTCTTGGAGCAATCATGCATTGTTTTTTAGAGAGGGGGTTCATGTGTATGACGGATGAACATATTGGTACAAGCTGCCCGAATGACGAACGTATCAATGATAATGGGCTAATAATAGCTGACACCCACTGCGATACAATTGCCACATTACTGGGCACCCGGATGAACATTTTCAGCAACGGGCTACACCTTGATATTGAAAGGATGAGGAAGTACAAGGGCTATGTGCAGTTTTTTGCAGCGTGCGTCAACCCTTACTACGGGCGCGAGTATGCGGTGAAACATGTAATCAAGGCAATTGACCTGTTTTTTAACCAGGCTGAAATTTATAAAGACTTCATGGAACTGTGCCGTGAACCAGGGGAAATAGACAGGGCGTTAAAACAAAAAAAGGTTGCTGCAATACTTGCGGTCGAGGGCGGCGATGTCCTTCAGGGCGAGCTCCCGGTACTAAGATTGCTGTACAGGCTGGGTATAAGATGCATGACACTGACATGGAATTACCGGAACGAGATTGCCGACGGCATTCTTGACAATGAAACCGGTGGCGGGTTGACCCCCTTTGGGAGAAGTGTCGTAAAGGAAATGAACAGGCTTGGGATGATCGTGGATTTATCCCATGTATCGGAACGGGGATTCTGGGATGTTATGGAGTTGTCGGAAGCGCCGGTAATCCTTTCCCACTCCAATGCAAGGCGCCTTTGCAGCCATGTGCGCAACGCAACGGATGACCAGCTTGCGGCTGGCAAGGAGAACGGGGGAGTGGTATGTGTCAACTTCTGCCCCGATTTCCTAAATGATTCCGGTAAAGCCGGGATTGCAGATATTATAAAGCACATAGAATACCTGGCAGGCTTGATTGGAATCGAGCATGTAGGGGTGGGGTCCGATTTTGACGGCATAGGAAGGCTCCCGGAAGGCATGAGAGGAGTGCAGGACGTGGGCAGGATATTCGATGAGCTGGCAAAACTGAACTATTCACAGGAGGACATGGAAAAAATCGCACACAAGAACGTGTTGGGAATAATTGAAAAGGTGTGCTGCCAAAAGCCGCAATAAGCATATAACTCGACGTACATATGGCTCAATGTGCATATAGCCCAATGTGCACATAGCTCAATGCACATAAACGGGCATATGCTGTAGTGCTTATGAACCGCGGGGTCTTTTTTAAGTTGAATACTTCCTATCATTTATATTCAACACTTCCTATCTTTTTATATTAGACACTTCCTGTCTTTTATATTGAACGCTTCCTTTTTTAAATGCTTTACGGAAAGCCTTAGTGAATAGTACAAGGCCTGGGCAAAAAATAATTTAAAAATGAAAAAATTTATAAAAATGTATTGACAAACTATTTATACTGTATATAATGTATATATACAGTATGACATATTTATACGGGCATTCACTACACTGCTTTTACGGCCATGCGGCGGACCACTTTGAAGGTATGTAATACAACATTTTACAAGCATGTGCTGCAGTACATGTGACGGGTGATTTGGGAAAACAAAGGAAATAAAAGACTGGCGGACTATATCCCGGATTGTACAAAGTTGCCGGAAAGCGGGAAGGCAAAAGGAGTTAAAAGCACAAAAAGCGCAGTAAGAGCAGAAAGAGATTAAAGGGGTTGGAAAAGCAGCAAATGAATATTATTATTTCCAATTATTCCGATGAACCCATATACGAGCAGATTACAAGACAAATAAAAAACATGATAATGAGGGGTGAACTTAACGAGGGGGGCATGCTGCCCTCGATAAGGAGCCTGTCAAAGGAACTCCAGATAAGTGTCATCACCACTAAAAGGGCCTATGATGAACTTGAAAGGGACGGGTATATTACTTCCGTTCCGGGGAAAGGCTCCTTTGTTGCGGCCCAGAACAAGGAGCTTCTAAAGGAGATACGCATGAGGGTGGTAGAGGAAAAACTTGCCGAAGCCGTGGACGCGGCAAAATCAATAGGACTTTCATACAGGGAAATCGAGGAAATGTTAAAAATATTCTACGAGGAGTGATTGCAATGACTGGTAAAACGCCGTATATATTGGAAATAAAGGAGCTAAAAAAGGAGTTTTCCGGTTTCAGCCTGAAAAACATCGGGTTCTCCATGGAAAAGGGCTGTATCATGGGTTTTATAGGACCCAATGGTGCAGGGAAAACCACAACCATAAAACTTATCATGAACCTCCTGAAAAAGGATGGCGGGGAAATTAAAGTTTTCGGGCTTGATAATGTTAAGCATGAGAAGGAAATTAAAAACAGGATAGGTTTTGTATACGATGAAAACTGTTTTTACGAAGAACTAAGCTTGGATGAAATGAAGAGGGTGATAGCCCCCTACTACAAGGATTGGGATGAAGGAGCTTTTGAAGAGTATTTGAGAAGGTTTTCCCTGCCGCGTAATAAAAAAATAAAGGAGCTTTCCAGGGGGATGAAGATGAAGTACGCCCTCGCAATAGCCCTTTCCCACAAGGCTGAACTGCTGATAATGGATGAACCAACCTCGGGCCTTGACCCCCTTGTAAGGAGCGAGCTGCTGGAGGTACTGGCGGACGTGGTCCAGGACGAGGACAAGGGAGTGTTCTTCTCCACGCATATTACTTCCGACCTGGAGAAAATAGCGGATTACATCACCTTTATTAATAACGGCAGCATAGTTTTTTCCGGTGCGAAGGATGAAATCCTTGATAATTACGGCATGGTAAAAGGACCGACGGAGCTGCTTGATGCATACACCCGCAAGCATTTTATCGGGGTGAAGGAGAGCAGCTTTGGTTTTGAAGGGTTGGTAAGTGACAAGCGTAATGCAAGAAAAGTTTTTGGCGACAAGGTGATAATCGAAAAACCCACATTGGATGATATCATGGTATACATTTCTAGGAGGGAGTCAAATGGTTAACCTGGTTTTAAAGGATATTCTAATGATGAAAAAAACACTGCTGTTATGTTTGATTTATCCGTTCGTTTTCATATTTGCATTTCAAGACTCGGAGGTTGCCGCGATTTCAGCGAGTATTATAGGGGTAACATACATCCTTGTACTTTCGGCATGCGCTTACGATGACAAGTACAAGGCTGATGTCCTATTGAACAGCCTGCCTGTCGGGAGAAGCGTGATTGTCCTGTCAAAATACCTGTCGATATACATGTTCTTCGCAATAGGATTATTATTTTACATGGCTGCCTGTACACTGTTAAGTGTATCGGGAATTCCCATAAAAACCCACTCGTTAACAATTGAGAGCGTGGTTGCCGCCCTGGGCGCCGTAACGTTTATGAACAGCATATATTTCCCCGTGTTTTTCAAATTAGGCTATGTTAAATCCAGGATGGTGAATTTTATCTTGTTCTTTTCCGTATTTTTGAGCGTGAACCAGCTGGCGGCATTGATCAGGAGATATATCATAAATAGTATGGATACTGCTGCAAACGGAAATATTATAATGTCGGTTGTAAAGTTTTTTGCAAGCTTGTCTGGTATCCAGGCGGCATTGGCTGCTGCAGTAATAA